>JAGGXN010000133.1 GCA_021163065.1 Archaeoglobaceae archaeon
AATATCCGGATCCTCCGCCAGCAGACTTCACACCATACATTGCAACAATTGAGAAGGCTGTGAATGATTTGCTTAAGAAATACAAGAATGATGAAATTGCAGTAGTTGCATTCAGCTATGAAGAAGTCTTTACAATGCTATCTCAAGTTAAAGATGATTCACCATTGCTTGGAGTTTGGTGGGTTGGATGCGATGGATGCGCTAAGAGCAGAAAGATAAGCGGTGTCTGTGACAGGGTTAATGCCGTAAAGATGTATTCAACGTTGCTCGACTCAAAAGGAAAGAGCTATGAGCAGCTTAACAAGACCTACTATGCCAAATATGGAAAGACCCCCTACCAGTACAGCCTACATGCCTACGATGGAGCTTGGGTGCTTGCTCTAGCATTCGCTCAGGTCTACGACGAGAAAGGCGAGTTCGATCTGGATGCAGTAGCTTCTATCATCCCACAAGTTACGGTAAAGTACAGCGAAGGTGAATACGGAGTATTTCCCGTTAGCGGATACATAAAGCTTAACGAATATAATGACAGAGCCTCGGGAGACTATGCAATCTGGGCCGTTGAAAATTGTAAGTGGGTACAAGCTGGAATTTGGTACTCAGAGGAAAATAAAGTTGTTTGGATTGGAAATAAGTAGAAAATTTTTATTTTTAAAAAATAAATCTCAATAGATCTGGAAGTGTCCAGTAGATTCCTCAATTAAACGCTTTTTCCCAGTCTGAGTATGTCTTTTATTATAAATTTTAATGTTCTAAGATTTAGCTTTAATCTCTCAAACAACTCTTATGATTTTTTATATCTCCTTCTCTAAGTTTCTAGAGTTAATAATCGGTAAAAGGTATATTTTATTAACCTTTTAAGTTATATTTTGTTCGTAATCGTGAATTTTTACTTTGTAAAATCCTTTTCGTGAGTAACTGCCATAAATTCAAAAGAAATATTTGTATTAGTAACATGGTACTAAAATTGTAAAGCAAAGAGTTAGCAAACATATTTGCTCTGATCTTTTTACTGGGATGTTAAAACCTACTTTATAAACGTACATATGGGCGATTGGTTTACTAGCAATTTTACCTTTCAAAAGTAGCTTAGCAATTTATTGTTATAATGAAGACGTTAGTGGAAAAAATTGACAAATGATCAAAACACTTAAAATAACCAAATTTTACAGTATTTTCACTTTAGCTTTTCCTTCTCTCTCTAATTTTCCAATTAATTCAAGAAATTCTGTAACACTCATATTGTTCATTTCTGCAGCCTCTTTTATCGTCATAGAGTGAATTTTACGGACCTTATGCTTTTTTTCCTTTGCATCCCTCAACTCAAAATGTTCACATATCTCGGCCATACCTCCACAACTTGAGAAATACTTGCAGAATATGCACGACATCAAGTTTAATTTCCTATAATACAATTAAACTTTATGATTGTTACAATTTCTCCAAATATTGTGGTGGTATCTCCTTAGCCAGTGCAATATAATCGTTGGCCTTCAAGATTCTAATTCCATCTTTTCTTGCCCTTTCAGCATCGACTTTTAGTATTATCGGCTTATCTGTCCGTAATCTTGCGACCTCTTCGCTTTTCTCAACAGTCGTAGATAGATGAACAAAGGTTTGATTTACAGGTTTTATACCAATTTCTAAAATTCTGTACGCTTCTTCCTCTCCAGTTCCATAATAAAGTATTTTTTCCTCAGCTTCTGGCAAATCTGAAAGTTCAACATCAATGCTATGTCCGTATCTAGCTCTAATCCTATCGTTTTTCAATTCATACCTCTTTTTTTCATCTGAATAAATCAAAGCTTTTATTATCCATTTATTAGCCCACCGATACTTCTTTGAAACTATTCTTGATAAAGCGTTAAAACTGACCCAACCGTTTTTATCAATTTCAAGGTTGAATTTTTGAGGAAAATGCCTCAACAATCCAGAAATAAACCTTCCAAGCTTTTCAACTTTCTCTTTTTCTAATATTAACTCTCCTCTATACCCGCACTTGCATTTCTCACCCCTATAAAACCCATGATTTGGGCAGATTCTTATTTCTTCCATTCAATCACCCATTAGCATGAATATCATTGTAGCTATAACTCCCATTGCTGTGCAAGTTTCAAGACTTATATTTTTAGCTGTGACATCGAAATGATACTTTGAAGTTTTTAGCAATTCCCTTGGTAATCCTTTTCTGCCTAATCCTATTAAAAATGTTGTGGATTTTGTTTTTAAAATCGACTTTAGGTCATTTCTACTAATTTTCTTAGATTCATCAGGCTTTGACGTTGTTGCAATCACGATTCCAAAATGGGCTGGAATTTTGTCAATTAGATGCAATTTCCCCCTTTCAAGTAACTTTAATGCATATTTGCCATGCTCTCCTATGGTTGTGTAATCCATTATTCGTTCAACTAATTCCCTCTCATCTTTCCAGAAGTTGAAGTCTAAAAGTGCTAAATGGAAATTAAATGCGTAACAAATTGGAACTGCTCTTGCAATACTTCTGAGGTGAATTTCGTGAAGTTTTAGCTTGTCGTAGGTGTTTACTAAACACAAGCTGATCATTCTAATCCAATCTGGATGCTTGTTCTCCGGCAATACCCCAGTTATCTTTGGGCACTTCGTTTATTATTACGTGAATTTGTTCAGCAGAAACGTTTAATGTTTCTGAAACCGCTTTTGTTATAGCTTGAATTAATTCTCTTTTCGTGTCTTTGTCTCTTCCCTCCCACATGTCTACCTTTATCACTGGCATGTTCTTTGTTAAGCTAAACCTTAAATAAATCTACTCCTCTTGCTTCATCTTCGCTTTGTAAGATAAAATGCTAAATTTTAATAAAGCAATTGCTTACGGAGCTCATGGATCCATCAATTTCATTAATAATTGCAATAGCATCTATTTTGTTTTTAATTCGTTTAAAGGTTAACATTAGTTTCTCAATATTTATTGGTGCAATAATACTCGGTTTTCTTACTTTGGGCATTAAAAGCATAATTCAAATTTTAATTATAATTTCCAGCCTAAGCACGCTGAGAATTGTTAGCGTTGTAATCTTAGCTTTTACACTTGGTTATTCAATGGAATATTTTGGATTGCTTGAAAGACTTGCTTCAGCAACTCAAAGAATGTTTGGAAGTTTTAGTGTAGCTATTTTGCCAGCTCTATTCGGATTCTTACCAATGCCTGGAGGTGCTTTAATTTCAGCAGTAATGATAAAAGATTTAGTTAAGGAGTATGAAATAACTCCTGAGACTGCTACTTATATAAATTACTGGTTTAGGCATCTTTGGGTGGCTATCTGGCCGTTGTATCCAAGCTTGATCATAGCAATCGCCATTGTTGATGTAAACTTCGTTAAAGTTGTTGAGGCAGATTATATAATAGCGATTGCTGCGATATTGGCTGGCTTATACTTTATTAAAGACTTAAGTTTAAAGTTTAAATGGAGTATAAGCGAATTAAAGCAGATTTTGATTTCAACGTATCCCATAGTAGTTGTCGCTTTGTTAGGTTTAGTTTTAAAACTCGATTTACTTTTAACACTTCTGATATCAATTTTTTTGCTGTACATTCACAAAAAACCAAAATTAAGTGATTTTACAACCATATTTAAAAAAACAATTGATTTAAAGCTTATTTTATTGGTTATGGCAGTGATGAGCTTTAGAGGTTTAATAGAGGAAACTAATGCAGCATTAACGCTTTTTGATCATCTAAATGATGTAAATATTCCAATAGCGCTTGCAGCATTTATTCTTTCGTTTACAATTGGATTTGCAACTGGAATTGAGATGAGCTATACGTCGATAGCGTTACCATTGCTAACAATTTTTACGGGTATTTCATCAAGCTTTAATGCGGCAAACTTCATGCTCGTATTTGCTGCAGGATACCTTGGTGTGATGATCTCGCCGTTGCATTTATGCTTGGTGTTAACAAACGAATACTATCAATCGGAAATTAGAGGTGTCTATAAAAAATTAATCCCATCAGCTTTAATCTTAGCAACAATCGTTTTGGTTTACTACGTATTAGTTTCATAAGTTTACAAATATTGTTACAAATATTTATATTCCTTGAGTAGTCAAAGTTGATGCCGAAATTTATGCCTGAATACAGGTGGTAACATGAGAATAGTGATGAAATTTGGAGGTACAAGCGTAAAAGATGGAGAGAGTATCTTACATTGTGCGAATCTTGTAAAGAAGTTTTCCGAAAATGAAGTTGTAGTTGTGGTTTCTGCAATGGCTGGAGTTACAGACTCTTTGATTCATGCTGCCCAGAAATGCTATTCCGATCCATCTCCAGGGTTTGTCAAACTTTTTAGTGCTGAAATGACAAAAAAACACTATGAGGCGATTGAGGAGGCAGTAAAGAATAGAGATTTAAAATCCAAAGTTATGGAGGTTGTTGATAGGCTTATTGATGAGCTTGAGAAAGTACTTTTGGGCATAAGTTATCTTGGCGAATTAACAAGAAGGAGTGAAGACTACATCGTATCTTTTGGTGAAAGACTTGTAGCTCCGATATTTTCTGCATCGTTGCTTTCCTTGGGTGTAGATTCTGTTGCATTAACTGGTGGAGATGCAGGAATAATTACAGATAGAAATTTTGGAAGAGCTAAACCTTTACCAAAAGTATATCAGGTCATTAAAACAAGACTTGATCCACTAATTAGGATTAAAAAAACGATTCCAGTTGTAACTGGTTTCATAGGCATTACTGATGATGGTAGCATAACGACACTTGGCAGAGGAGGGAGTGATTTAACTGCAACACTCTTAGCAGCAGCGTTAGATGCAGATGAAGTATGGTTGTGGAAGGAAGTTGATGGTGTCATGACAACAGATCCAAAGATAGTACCTAAGGCAAGACTCATACCAGAAATTTCTTATCAGGAGGCAATGGAACTTTCGCACTTTGGCGCGAAAATACTTCATCCAAGGGCTTTAGAGCATGTGGTTAAGAAGAAGATACCTGTTAGAATAAAGAACACGTTCAATCCAGATGCTCCTGGAACGGTTATAAAAGATATTGCCACTTCAACAAAGGACATTGTAAAGGCTTTAAGCCTGATAGAAAAGGCTGCAATAGTAAATATTAGCGGTGCAGGTTTTGATTTTGCTGAAATAATGGCAGAAGTTTTTAACAGATTATCTGAGGCAAAGGTAAACGTTATAATGGTTTCTCAAAGTTCATCTGAGCTAAATTTATCAATAGTTGTTGACTACAATGATGTTAATAAAGCTTTGAAAGCGCTAAAACACCTTAACAACGGTATCGTTAATGTTTCAGAAAAGAAGGATATTGCTGTAATAAGTGCTGTTGGTGCTGGTATGGCAGGAACTCCTGGTGTTGCGGGTAGAATATTTTCCGCCTTAGGTAGAAACAAAATCAACGTTATAATGATCAGTCAGAGCTGTTCAGAGTTTAACGTGTCTTTTGCAGTTGCAAGGAAGGATTGTAGAAAGGCAGTTGAAGTTATACATGAGGAATTCAATCTTGGGGGTTAAATGCTGGATTTACTAAAAGTTCAGGCAAAAAAAGCAGCTGAATTGGTTGAAAAAAGCTCGTTTGTAAGAGTATTTACGCATTTCGATGCTGATGGAATTTCAGCTGGAGCGATAATTGCAAAATCTTTATTAAGATTTGGAAAACCATTCCACGTAAGGTTTCTCAAAGGCTTAAATCAGAAGGTTGAATACGATAGTGATGAACTTGTAATTTTAGCAGACATGGGCAGTGGTTATCCGGATGTAGTATCTCAAATCGATGCAGATGTTATAATTATCGATCATCATACTGTTGTTGGAAAAATAGAGCCAATGAGAAATCTTGCTCACATAAATCCCCACTTAGCAGGATTAGATGGAACTTACGAATTGTCTGCCAGCGGTACTGCTTACGTTTTTGCCAACGCTTTGGGAAACAACGTTGATCTCTCACCAATTGCAATTGTTGGGGCTATTGGAGATAAGCAAAAACTAATTGGCGGGAATGCTGAAATACTCAAAGAAGGAGTGGTCAACGGATTCATTGAGGAAAAAAATGGGCTGAATTTATACTCTGGAAAGCTTAGAGAAGTTTTGATGTATTCTTTAGAACCTTTTCTCGATTTTTATGGTAAAGAAAACGAGTTGGATGAGTTTTTAAGTAAAATTAAAATTGATGGGGATAAAGAGATCGATGAATTGAGTAAAGAAGAGACAAGCACTCTTGCAAATGCAATTGTTTTGAGATTACTAAAAATTGGAGCTTATGAAGGTGTAATTGACGAATTTGTAGGTAAAAGGTTGATTTTCAAAAAGGAGCTTATTAGCAATGCTGTGATGATGACAGATGTTGTAAACTACTGTGGCAGAGCTGCTGAAATGAGTATAGGACTTGCAGTTTGCTTGAGAGATAAAAATTATCTTGAAAAAGCTCTTGAAATTTGGAGGAAGTTTAGAATAGAAATACTTGAGCAAATTCAGCAATGGAGAAATGAAGTTAAGGAGGGATTTTGCATAAGGTACCTTGTAATGGAAAACGCTCCAAGCACGTCGCCTATAGCTTCTACACTCTCAAGGTATATTTATTCCGATAAGCCTTTAATTGTTGTGAACGTTAAAAACGGTAAGGCCAAAGTTTCTGCAAGATCTACAACTAAAATAGCTGAAAAAATTGACTTAGCCGAAGTGATGAGGTTAGCAGCGGAAAAAGTTGGAGGCAGGGGAGGAGGGCATAAAGTGGCTGCCGGGGCTAATATAAATCCTGAGAGTGTTGAGGAATTCTTAAAGGAGGTGGATAGACTTTGCTGCATGCAAAGTTAGAGTTTAACACAAAACATGCTGAAATTTTGGCAAAATCCTTAATGCCAGACAGCTTAGATTGGTGCAAATGCTTTGCTAAAGATGGTAAATTTTTTATCGAAATAGAAGCTAAAAAAATCGGAACGGTGCTGTATACAATTGATGATTATCTTCTAAACATAAAAGTTGTCTTGGAAACCTTGAATGCAATTGAGAAGTGATGAAAATGGAGATTCTTAGAATTGCAAAGCAATGCAGATTTAAAAAAGCCCTAATATTTGGAATGGGTGGTGGAGGAGACATTGTAGGCTGTGTAACTACTGCAAATTTTTTAAAAGAGCTTGGTTTTGAAGTTCTATACGGCAGCATAGTTTGGGACAGAATTGTTGTTGATCCAAAACCTGGGCCTAGGATGATAGAGGAGTTAAAGAACATTGATGTTGTAAATTCAACTGTTGCGATTGCGAATGAACATACAAGAACTTACTACGATGTCATACCAACAGTCGCAAGAGCTTCGAGAATTTTGAAGAAAGTTGTTGCTTTGGATATAACAAAGGGTGTAAAAAAGCTTGTAGATGGCATTGCAAGTTTTGTTGAGCAAAGTAAGATTGATCTTATTGTTGGAATGGATAGTGGTGGAGATGCATTATGTATGGGCTTTGAATCTGGAATAAAAAGTCCGTTGGCAGATTCTATATGTGTTGCAGCATTGTATAAGCTTAAAGGGATTGAAAAATCTATAATTGGTGTGTTTGGGTTTGGAAGTGATGGGGAGTTGAGAGTTGAGGAGTTGCTTTACAACATGTCTATTTTGATGAAGAATAGGGGTTTTTATGGATGTACATCTTTTGGAGAGAAAGAATACGATTTGATGCTTGGGTTAACAAAGCACGTTGTTACTGAAGCGAGCATGTTGCCATTGAAGGCTTATGAAGGAAAATTTTGTTTAGAAAAGATGAGAGATGGTAGAACGGTCTTAGTTTCTCCACTTTCAACTTTAACATTTTATTTTGATCCTGAGAAAGTGTTTGAGTTAAACTCCTTGGCTAAGGAGGTTTTAAATGCAGAAAGTATTGAAGAGGCTAATAAAAAACTAAACAAGCTTGGAGTATTTACTGAATTGGACTACGAAAGAGCTGTGAGCGACTTTAAACAACAGAACGTTTAAATACTCATTGGGTTTTTTTGTTCCATGGCAAGAAAACCGGCAAGGATGTTCAGAAGGTTGGAAAGACCCTACACGAGGCATGAATATATAGATGGTATACCTGGGATAAGATTGAGGCAATTTGAGATGGGTAATAGGTCTGCAACGTTTCCCGTCAAGATGAGTTTGGTTGCGAAAGAGGCTGTTCAAATTAGAGATACTGCATTGGAAGCTGCGAGAATTGCTGCAAACAAATTTATTTCAAGAAAAGTAGGGAGTAGTAATTTTAAGCTTAAAGTAAGAATCTACCCTCACCATGTTCTCAGAGAGCATAGAATGGCTGTTGGTGCTGGAGCAGACAGAATTTCGCAAGGTATGAGAGCTGCTTTTGGTAAACCAATTGGAAGAGCAGCAAGGGTTTTTCCGGGAACCGCAATCTTAACTTTGTGGGTTAAGCCAGAACACTTTGAGTTTGGAAAAGATGCTCTAAGAAGAGCTGCGATGAAAATGCCAACACCATGTAAAATAGTTGTTGAAGAGGGTAAAGAATTGCTTAAAGGCAAAATCTGAGTTTTATGGAATTTTTAACAAATCCTGACAAATTTTTTAGAGAAATTAAGGAAGGATTGAGCTATAAACTACCATTAACAATTGTATTGGCAGCTGCAATTTTAAATTCTATAAACGGATATATTGTTGCCATTCCAATGAAAAGAGCGGTGGAGAGAATGCTTATAGAGCAGGGATTGCCTAGAGAATCAATTCAAATGGCTTTAACCATTACGCAAATTTCGGCAATTTTAATGCCAATTGTGACAGTTTTTATAATATGGATTGTAACGGCAGTTTTAATACATGCAATTTCGTCTATTTTTGGTGGAGAAGGCAAGTTCTCAATGACTTTAAAGCTCTCAGCATTCAGCTTCATTCCAAATATAGTTGTCTTTCCATTGAATTTGTACGTTTCTTTAGAAATGGCTAAAATTCTAGACGTTTATGGCTTGGAAGGATTAAAAGGAAGTTTCAGCTTAGTGTCAATAATAATTGGAATACTCGTTTTGATCTGGCAATTCATTTATTGGATATTTATAGCAAAGAATGCAAGAAATTTAGAGATTAAGGGCTCCATAATCACAGCATCAGTTGTGTTTGTGCTATTTTTGATTCCAAGTTTGTATTCTTTAATTTTTAGATTCTAGTTTTATACATTTTTTAGAGACTCTCTAACTGATTTGTTGAATGCTATCTCTCCTATTGATTTTATATGTTTACAAATGTTTAACATTGCCTCTAAAGCTAATCTGTAATAAATGTTCTCAACTCTGCTTATTATTCTCCAAATCCTTTGCTCAATTTCTTCGACTCTTTTTATGACGTCATCAGATAGTTCTACATCACTTGAAGAGTAAGCATCAAAAGCATCTTTAAACGTGTCGTTTATACTGGAAAGCAGTAAAATTAGCTCATTTTTTAATCTTCTCTCTTCTATTTTTGCTGAATAGATTGCAAGGTCTTTCAACAAATCAGCTATTTCTTCAAATAATTTTGCAATAATTCTAATTCCAAGTATAAATCTAAGTTCATTCCATTTGCTTGGGGATGATAACTCTTTAACGAGTCTATGTTCTTGTCTTACGGCTAAAAGGTAAAGTCTGTCGGAATCTTCTTCAAGCTTAAATATCTCATCAATTTCATTAGAACTTTTTAGTCTTAGATTTTCTTCAATGCTTTCCATCATGCCTTTAATTATCTGCGCCATTCTTTTCAAAACTCCTGAGACATCAAAATCCGATGTTGCTAGGCATTTTAAAACAACTTTATTGTCAGTAGCATCTATAACCTCCATGCCTATTAAAGATCTTACAACCTCACTTAACTTGTTCACAAACTTTGGAGACAGTAGTTTATCTCTAATTGTGATTTCATCGAATCCCTGTATGTATAAAGCGTAAACAAATCTTGTAATAAATTTTTCATCATGCCTTGGAATTTCTTTTACAACAGCTCTTGCAATTCTTTCGCTCTCACTGTATTTTTTTGGAAACAAGCGAATATAATTTTCATCTACATGTAAAATTACTTCATCACCTTGACTTAAATTGTGAATTCTTATCCACTCTTTTGGAAGACTGATCATGTAACTAGAACCTCCAATGAGTTGAAGTTTTCTTACATCCATGTCAATACGTATTTCTACTAACCCCTTATAAACTTTTTTGTGGTTAAATTCGGAGAATTTGAATTTTATTTTAAGATTAATTCTGAAAATTAAACAACGAAAACTGCTGCAGCTACAACTGTTGTAAATTTCTCGACTTCAGCCTCAACTGTTACATTAAAAGTTTTTTTGGCTTTTATACCAAAAGCTGTTTCAAGCATGTAAGCAGCCATTTTTTCAGCGTAGCTTCCAACATCCTGATTTTCTTCGCAATATCCTTGGTATTCAGTTATATATCCATTAACATTTGGATCTTCGGGAATTGCTGTTCCTATACTTGCATAAATTCTTCTTCCAGATTTGTTGCTACTTTTTCTTGCCATTACACAAAAAACGATTTGACCTGGATGTAAGTAGCTTAAACCCTCATCTACTTCGACTATTTCACAACCTGGTGGAAAGATACTACTAACCAAGACTAAATTAAACTTCTCAATTTTTGCATCCCTTAATGCCAATTCAAAGCTAACTAACTCATCTTCATGCTTTCCAACGCCTTTAACAAAGAAAACCTTCTTTGGTTTAAATAGATCGGCAATCGTAGTAGGATAGCTTTTTTTATCCTCAAACGTTTGTTTTGATTTAGTGCTATCCTCCATCGGAAAAGCAACACTCAAAGTGTATTTAAGTGTTGCTTAGAATTAAAATGAAATTAAAGAATTAGATCGCTTTCCATTGCCCTCTTTTTAAGTAATTTAGCTGTTGCCCGCATCGTCGCCTCGGGATACTTTGCTATTTCATCTACGTATATCTGCTTAAAAACCTCCCCCTCATCAATATCTGATTTTAATGATTTGTATAGGGTTATCGTCTCTGAAATGGCGTTTTCAACAAATTTATCGCAGTCTTCTCCAATCAAGCATTTGTTGTGAGCCAACCCCAAAACGTACGGTTTTATACCTTCTATTTTCTTCATATTCTCATAATATTCATCAAAGTTGTAGAAAAACATTGGAAGTATCTTTCCTGAGGAAAGGGGGAATCCCAAGGAGTCAGAAACCAATAATACGTTTTCTTTTCTAAAATATGCACTTATACAATCGGGAGAATGTCCGGGAGTCTCCATTATTTCAATATCGGCAATTTTATCTTTTTCTCTAACACTAACGTCAATTCTTATTTTTGAAACATCAACTTCCTCATCTAAGCCATACAAATTTTTACACAACTGCATGTTGTCTGATGCCCAGGCATTCAAAACTTTCTCTTTTGAAACGAGGTTGCTTAGTTTCTCATGTGCCACAACTTTGACTTCAGGATACATCTCCACAATTAAAGAAACACCGCAAACATGGTCAAAGTGGCTATGTGGGACTATTATATAATCAGGCTCAGTATCTAGCTCCTCTAAAAGCTTTGATGCTGTACAACTTAAACCAGCCTCGTACAAAACTACTTTTTCACCTTTGTATAGGTAGTAGTTAATTATTCCAACTTTGTAAAGCCAAAAGCTATCTGTCAATTGCGCAACTTCAACATTCATGTTTTAAATTGAAAAACATCATTAAAAAACCTGACGGTTTAAAGTGAAAATTGAACAATTTTTTATAACAAGTTGCGTTGCTAAGTAAGCAATGGACGTCATATTGGAGATGAGAAACATCACAAAAAAATTCCCAGGCATTGTTGCAAATAAAAAAGTTAATATTAAGGTTTTCAAGGGAGAAATTCACGGCTTATTAGGCGAGAACGGAGCTGGGAAAACGACTTTGATGAATATTCTTTTTGGAATATACAAGCAGGATGATGGTGAGATAATTTATAAAGGCGAAAAGGTTGAATTTAGATCTCCGAAAGATGCCATAAAAGCTGGAATCGGAATGGTCCATCAGCACTTTAATTTGGTCGAAACTTTAACAGTTTGGCAAAACGTTGTCTTGGGACGTGGAGAATTCATTTTGAAAGATGAGAAGAAAAAACTGTTGGATGTTATTAATAAGTACGGCATAAAAATAAATTTAGATGCGAGGATTTCTACTTTAAGTGTTGGTGAAAAGCAAAGAGTGGAAATACTCAAAGCATTGTATAGAGATGTTGAATTGCTAATACTTGATGAACCAACAGCAATTTTAACTCCCCAGGAAACAAGAACTTTGTTTGAATCGCTAAGAAAGATGGTTAAGAGTGGTTTGACTGTAATATTTATTACTCACAAGCTAAAAGAAGCCTTGGATGTTACAGATCGGATAACCATCTTGAGAAATGGTGAAGTCGTCAGAGTTGTTGAGACAGCAAAAACAAACGAAGTTGAGCTTGCAAAGATGATGGTTGGAAAAGAAGTCGTGTTAAAACCAATTAAGAGGCAAAAAAAGAAGGGAAAAAAGGTTTTAAAGATTGAAAATGTTACTGCGTTAAATGATGAAGGTGTTGAAGCTTTAAAAAGTATTAATCTTGTTGTAAATAGTGGTGAAATTCTTGGTTTAGCTGGGGTCAGTGGAAACGGGCAGAAGGAGCTTGAGGAGGTTATTGTAGGTGTTAGAAGGATAGAAAAAGGTAAAATTTACTTGGATGATATAGACATAAGCAGGATGAGCATTAAAGATAGAATAAAATCTGGATTATCGTGCATTCCTGAAGACAGGCTTGGTAGCGGTGTAGCAAGCAAACTTAGCGTTGTTGAAAACTTAATGTTAAGAGATTTTGAAAATTATGGAAAATTCAACTTAGACTTTGAAAAGATGCGAAAAAAAGCCAAAGAACTCGTTGAGGAATTTGATGTTAAAACTCCTTCATTGGACATCCCCGTTTCAATGCTGTCAGGAGGTAACTTGCAAAGACTAATTCTTGCAAGAGAACTTTCAAGAAATCCCAAAGCTTTAATTGCTTCTCAACCAACTCGTGGATTGGATATAGCAGGAATTGAGTATGTTAGAAAGAAAATTGTTGATACTGCCAACAGCGGAACGGCCGTGATCTTAATATCAGAAGATCTGGACGAAATTTTTCACATGGCTGATAGAATAGCAGTAATTTATGAGGGACAGATAAAGGGTGTGTTTGATAAAGATGTTGTAACAAAGGAAAATGTTGGAATACTAATGGCAGGTGGTTCTCTTTGAGGATTGAGAGAAGAGAAGAAATATCAAAAATTGTGCTTTATTCATTGCCGTTTCTATCGATTTTAGCGTCTTTAATTTTTGTTGGAATTCTTTTATGGTTTGTTGGTGTAAACCCAATTGAAGCATATTATATCATGCTGATAAGAACATTTGGATCAAAACTCGGTTTAAGTGAGTTATTCGTTAAAAGTACTCCTCTAATTCTGACTGGTTTAGCTGTAGCGATTCCAATGAGAGCTGGATTGTGGAACATAGGGGCTGAAGGACAGCTTTACATGGGAGCGTTTATCGCAAGTTTTGTAGCATTAAATTTTGCAAGTCCATTTGCAATTCCGATCATGTTTGTTTTAGCTGCTATCTTTGGAGCTGCATGGGCATTCATTCCTGCAATCCTAAAAGCAAAGTTTGAATTGAATGAAATTATTTCCACCTTGCTTTTGAACTATGTAGCAATATATTGGGTTGAATACCTCGTTTACGGACCTATGAGGGGTAAAAACGTTTATAATTTTCCCTATAGTGATTTGTTTCCTGAATGCGCGACCTTACCAAGATTTTTTGATACCCGTTTACATTTAGGCGTAATAATTGCTTTTTTAATCGTGTTTATAATGTATTTAACATTCAGAAAAACTTCATTTGGCTTCTCCGTCAATGTTGTAGGAGCTAATCCAAGAGCAGCTGAATATGCAGGAATTGACAGGAAAAAAATAATTGTTTACACAATGTTGATAGGCGGAGCTATCGCTGGAATTGCTGGAATGGAAGAAATTAGTGGCATTCACCATAGGTTGAGGGCTGCAATATCTCCAGGCTATGGATACGCTGGAATTCCAATATCTCTTTTAGCTAAAGGAAACATCTTAGCTATAATTCTATCAGCAATGCTCTTTGGCTTTTTGTACGTTGGTGGCTCGGCATTGCAAACAACTTATTCTATTCCAATAGCGGTAGTTTACATCTTTCAATCTTTAGTTGTACTTTTTATAATCGGTGGGGAATTTTTTGTTAGGTATAGGGTGGTAAGATGATAGAATTTATAGTTAGCCTGTTACAAGCATCGATAAGAGCTGGAACACCGTTGTTGTATGCCACCTTAGGTGAGATGATAACGGAAAAGAGTGGAATTCTAAATTTAGGTGTTGAGGGCTTGATGATTATGGGAGCGATGAGTGGTTTTGCTTTAAGTTTCATTACAGGCAATCCATGGATTGGGATATTGGCTGGAGGTTTTGCAGGTTTAATTTTAGCATTCATTCACGGCTTTTTTTCTATAACTTTAAAGGTGGATCAGACTGTCTCAGGTTTAATGCTCGTTTTACTTGGTTTGGGTTTGAGTGGATTGATAGGCAAAAGTTACATCGGAATGGTTGCAAATTATATCGATCCAATTGCAATTCCACTTTTGTCTTCACTTCCAATTTTGGGCAAGATCTTATTCACGCAAGACTTACTTGTTTATTCGTCTTTGTTAATAACAGTTTTTATCTGGTTTATCTTGCACAAAACAAGCTTTGGCTTATCGATAATTGCTGCAGGAGAAAATCCTGAGGCTGCTGATACGGCGGGAATTAACGTTGATCTTGTCAGGTACATTTGTTTACTAGTAGGGGGATTTCTAATAGGAGTTGGAGGGGCTTACTTAAGCTTAGCCTATGCCAAATTGTGGACAGAAGGTATGACTGCTGGTAGAGGTTGGATTTGCTTAGCTTTAGTCATTTTTTCTGGCTGGATACCCCAAAGAGCAGTAATTGGGGCTTATCTGTTTGGAGGTTTAGATGTTTTATCATTTAAACTTCAAGCCATTGGTTTCACTGTTCCATACCAGCTTTTGAAAATGATACCTTACATTGCTACAATACTCGTTTTACTTTTGAGCCTCATTAAAGATAAGTATAGATTAAAAGCTCCTTCAGCCTTAGGTAAACCATACTTTAGAGGGGAGAGATGATTTGCTTTTAAAAACTCAGAAAGGTTTAAAACTCACCTTTGAACGTCTTAACATGGACATGCTTAGGGTTGTGAACTTAGGTGTTAGAGTGGATAGTAAAAAAATCTTAGAACACGTCAATTTGTACTTGCAAAAGGGTCAAACTTATGCACTCTTTGGTCCAAATGGAAGTGGGAAATCATCGCTTTTAATGACTATAATCGGAAATCCAGCGTTTAAGGTTTTTGATGGTAGGATAATGTTTAAAGGAAAAGATGTCACGAATCTTCCTACAGATGAGAGGGTTAAGATGGGAATGGCTATGAGTTTTCAAAATCCGCCAAGGGTGAGTGGTGTTAAGCTGATAGATGTACTTAGATACTGTGCAAAAATCGGAGGTTATAGCGAGAGAGACATTTTAGAATTTGCAGAAATGCTAAAAATGAAGGATTTTTTGTATAGAAATGTAAATGTTGGGTTTTCGGGAGGGGAAGTTAAAAGATCTGAATTGCTTCAGCTAATGCTAATGAATCCAGATTTTGTTATGTTAGATGAGCCTGATAGTGGTGTCGATTTAGATAACGTTGCTTTGATTGGAGATGTAATAAACAAGCTCCTTGAGAGAGATAAGGATGAAGATGAAAGAAAAAGATCGGGTTTAATCATCACTCATCAAGGACACATTTTGGAATATGTTGATGCAGATTATGGGGTAATTTTATACAAAGGTAGAATAGCTTGTATAGGCAATCCTTACGATATTTTAGAGCAGATAAGTAAAAATGGTTATGAGGGGTGTTTGAAAAGATGCCTAAGAGAGTTTCGAAATCTAGAAAACCAAAACTCGATTCAGAAGTAAAAGAAAAACTAAAAAGTGTTGGAATTGAGATGACGCCTGAAACGAGGTCGGCAACCTTTTTGTTGATAGATCAGGATGTGAAAACAATCTCGAGTTTTTACAAAGGTGTTGAGATACTTAGCATTAAAGATGCTTTAGAAAAGTATGAGTGGTTGCAAGATTACTTTTGGAGGGCTGTAAGCAAAGATCAGGATGAGTATACAAGGGAAGTTGAAGCTGATTATAATGGATACTTTATTAGGGCTTTGCCAAATGCTAAAATAGAGTTTCCAGTTGAGGCTTGTTTGTATTTAAGAAGTCCAAAAAAGCAAAAAGTTCACAATCTGATTATTGCTGAAGAAAATTCTGAGCTTAATGTAATTTCTGGCTGCACTTCTCATCCTGGGGTGGCAGGAATGCATTTAGGCATTACAGAATACTATGTTAAGAAAAATGCAAAGCTAACGTTTACAATGATCCATAGTTGGGAGCACAAAATTGAGGTAAGGCCGAGAAGTGCAGCAGTTATTGAGGACAATGGAATTTTTATTAGCAACTACATTTTAATGAATCCCGTTAAATTGGTGCAAATGTATCCTACTGCTTACTTAGAAGGCAGAAATGCTAAAGCTGTATTCAGTAGTATAATAGTTGCTTTGGAAAATTCCATAGTAGATTCTGGAAGTAGGGCCGTGTTGAAAGGAGAAAATAGCAGTGCCGAAATACTATCGAGAACGATAAGCAAAGGCGGTATAGTTTATGCGAAAGGTCACATAATCGGAGAAGCACCTAATACGAAAGGTCACTTAGAATGCAGAGGCTTAATGCTCTCTGAAAAGGGTGTAATACATGCAATTCCTGAATTGGAGGCTAAATATCCTAACGTTGACCTAAGTCATGAGGCTGCTATTGGAAAGATAGCTGAGGAAGAAATATTTTATTTAATGTCAAGAGGTTTAAGCAGAGACGAGGCAACTGCAGCAATAATTCGAGGATTTATGGATGTCGATATTAAGGGATTGCCAGAATATTTGAAAAAAGAAATCGATAAAGCTATAGAAATGGTTGAAAAAGAGTTGTTTTAATAAATAAGATTTCTATCTAATTCTAATTTTTCCTAAAAATTTGTGTTACAATTATAAATGAGAATAACCTTTAAATTCAATTCTACTAAACTTATCACCTTTTTTTAACCATACTCCTTTTCCTTCAACGACTTCTCCTATTTTAAAACCAAAAGATTTCTTTTTGGATGTGTAAACTAATTCATAATCTCCTCCTGAGTAAAGAAAAAGTTCTAAGGCTTTATCTTGGGAAACGTATTCAGTTAGATGATCTAAAGGTATTAAATTTTCATCTAAAACAATTGAAACGCCACTTTTCTCGGAAATAAGGTTTAGGGAAATAGCCAAACTATCGCTTATATCTGTCATTGAATTTGCATGTTTGGCTATTTCCATCCCTTCAAAAATTCTTGGTTCGGGAGTAAAAAGTGATTTTGGATACGCAATATTTTCTCTTGACATTCCTGAAAAAAGCTGTTCTAAGCTTAATTGCGCTTTTCCAAGCAATCCAGTTAAATAAACCCCATCTCCAATTTTTGCATTACTTTGAGTTACTATTCTGTCTGCTATTCCCAAAGCAAAACCTGAAATATACAGTTCGTCACCAAAATCTATGTCTCCTCCTACAATTGCTATCTCATATCTTTTTGCCAATTTTTCCATTCCAATCAATATTCTCTCGAAAAATTCATCGTCTATACCATCTCTTATCGTAATTGTATGAAGAAAATACAAAGGATTTGCCCCACAAGCAGCTAAATCGCTTAGATTTACTGCCAAAGCCATATGTCCCATTTCTTCAGCAGTCATGCCTTTAGGGAAATCTGCTTTCTCATGTAGATTGTCAGCGGTTAAAACAACGTTTTTCTCGCCAATCTTTACTATTGCTGCATCATGTTGGCCAGCACCAACTAAAATATTTTCTCCCTTAACCTTAAAAATTTTTGATGCAATTTCAATAAGTCTGAACTCTCGCATTTTCATACAAGCACACCACTCTATTCGTTACATAAAGGCTTGTTAAAGGCTTATCTCCAAGAGAAACAAAATCGGCATTAACATCATTCATTAATTGTAAAATATCATTCGAAAAGTTGCCATGGGGAAAGCAACCAATGCATATAACTGGATCTTCTTTCATCAAATTTCTAAGATGCTTTTCATCTTTATCGCCACTTTCAATCATTAAAACAATATTTTTGTTTGAAAATGAGCTGATTAAACTTGAAATGGGAATATCTTTGATTTCCATTAAAATTTCATTCTCAGCTTTTATTACCCTCTTATCAAAAAGATCTTCCATTAAGCCAACAAATCTATTGTAATTTCTTGGCAACCTCGTTTTACGATTAATCCATATTATATTGTTGTTAACGGTATGCACAAATATTTCCATTTCATTAATTTTTGAATCTAATAAGGATAACAAGCAGTAATGAATTATGTCCGGTCTTCCCCTCTTCTTCCTATCTTTTATCTTTTTCATCGCTGGATGATGCTTTGAATCGTCAAGTATTATCTTACTCGGATTCTTTTTCCTTCTTCTAGCATCCTTCACTACTGCAGGATGCTTAGATATTTCCTTAGGTATTAGCTCTAAGGCTGTTTCTAAGAATACAAATGTCAGCATTTTTCAAGCTTTTCTTTAAGCTTTAATTTCTTTTTTTCTAGTTTCAATTTCTTTTTTTCAATTTTATATTCGTATTTGCTTTTAATGCTCTTTTGATTATGAAATTTTGAAATAATCAGTTTTCCTAGGTATTTTCCGAAATATCCAATAAATCCAGTTGTGAATACAACTAATGTCCATTTCACGATCTCCTTTATTTCTTGAGTAAGCATAAAAAAACATTGATGTTAAAAAAATAAATTTTTTGCTTGATTAAAAACAAAAAGGAAAGCATTATATAAATCCATCACGATTTTAACTTGGTGATCTAAATGGTGAAAGTTGGCGTTTTGAAGATGGGTGCCATTGGCACAGCTTTGCTTGTTGAGTATCTGCTTGATGAGAGGGCTGACAGAGAAGATATTGAGGTTAGAGTTGTAACAAGCGGTGCAAAAATGTCTCCAGATGAGGCTGTTGTAGCTGAGAAACTAAAAGAGTTCGATCCAGATGTTGTGATTGTTGTATCTCCAAATGCTGCTTTGCCTGGTCCAAAAGCTGCGAGAGAGGCTTTTGAAGGAAAGCCAGTAATAGTAATTAGCGATGCTCCAGCAAAGAAAGCCAAAGACGAATTTGTCGAGAAAGGTTTCGGCTACATCCTAATCAACGCGGACTCAATGATTGGCGCAAGGAGAGAATTTTTGGATCCTACTGAGATGGCACTCTTCAATTCTGATGTTGTAAAAGTATTGGCAGCAACTGGAGCATTCAGATTGGTGCAAGAGGCAATTGATAAGGTTATCGAGGATATTAAAGCTGGAAAAGAACTAGAATTGCCAAGAATAGTTGTCACTGCTGAAAAAGCTGTTGAAGCTGCAAAGTTCACAAATCCGTATGCGAAGGCTAAGGCGATGGCAGCTTATTACATTGCCGAGAAGGTTGCAGATATTGATGTTAAAGGTTGCTTCATTGAAAAAGATCCTGAGAAGTACATCCCATTAGTTGCTGCAGCTCATGAAATGATGAGGGTAGCAGCAATTGAAGCTGATAAAGCGAGAGAAATTGAAAAAGGTGGAGATACAGTTTATAGAAATCCACATGCAAAAGATGGTAAAATATTAAGTAAGACAAAACTGATGGAGAAACCAGAATAATTTTTATTTTTTATGTTATATTTTACTATATAATCTTTAACAAAAAAACTTACTTATCTATGCTCTAAAATAATGCCAACAACGTTTAGATTAACGTTAAATTAATATTCAGATTAGCAAAAGCTGCTAAAGATGGTCAAAGCGAATAGAAATTTCATATTTGCTGCTATTATTCTTTGCGGTATAGTAGCGTATGTTGTAAATTTAATTTATCCTCCATTTGATGCTCTTTTCTTTGCATTAGTTTTTGGGATGGTTTTAGGTAGCTTTTTTAATGAAGACTGCAAAGGAATAGCGGAAGACTTGCTCTCGCTAACACTTCCTATAGGTATAGCAATGTATGGTGCAAACATAAAGCTGAATGCGCAGGTAACTCCTAATTTTGCAATAATGGCTATAGTATCTGCACTCATGTTAGGCGCAGCAGTATATTTTATAAGTAGAACATTATTTAATCTTGATTACAGCTTGTCTGTATTGCTTTCGTGTGGTACAGCAATATGCGGGGCATCGGCAATAGCGATCGTTGCATCGATAGTGAAGCCCAAGAAAGAGGAATTTTCTACGGCAGTTATTGTAATAACTATAGTTGGATTAACCGGAGCGATCGTGCTTCCGTACTTGTACCATGTCTTAGCTTTTTCAGCCACGAAATATGCACTACTTTGTGGTGCAACACTGCATCAAACTGGACTTGTGGAAGTTGCTACAAGACCTTTTGGAGACAGCATTGTAAAAAGTGCTTTAGAAGTGAAAGGAGTTAGAATAGCATTAATCTCAATTGTTGCATTCTCTATTTCAATGTTGCATTCCAAGCAAACTGAACACAAGTATTATATTCCTTGGTATGTGGCAGCTTTTTTAGTTTTATCTTATCTGTCCAGCTTTATTTTAACAGAAAGTATTTTGAAAATTTTAAGACCGATTTCAACAATAGCTTTTTCAATAACACTAGCATCGGTAGGTTTTTCAGTTAACGTTAAGGATATAAGAAATATGAGGTTTGACCCTCCTATAGCTGCTTATGCGGGATGGATTGGCGCCTTTTTAATAATTTTTGCTATGATAGTTTTATGAAACTTGGGGTGAGAACATGAGGTCAATATTTCTAAAAATAGTAATTTCGTCATTGATTGTGTCAATAATATCAGCATTGCTTTATGCAATACTGCAATTTTTACCGTTCAAGTTTGTGGTAGCTTATGATGTTTACGTGTTCTTTATAATCCTTGGAATTTCTTTATTTTTAGCAGGAAGTATAACTGAGCCCCTTGAAAGGTTGAGATATGGGTTCAATTCCCTATTGAATGGTGAATTCGTTCAAGTTGAGATAAATACAAAAGATGAGCTTGAAGATGTTGGTGAGTTTTTCAATACTGTGGCAAGACAGTTAATTGAGAGAGAGAAAATTTTAAGAGAGACTGAGGAAAAATATAGGAATTTAGTAGAAAACCTAAAAGATTGGATTTTTGAGACAGATAAGGAGTTGAACATAATTTTTTCAAACATGAAAGGTAATGAGATTATTGATGAGGAGAAAATCATTGGTAAAAATCTTCGTGAGTTCTTAAAAGATGCTATAGATTTTGATGAGGAGGAATTAAATTTTGAAGCTGTATTAATTAACAATAAAATTTTCGAGTTCAATTTGAATCCGTTGTATAAAGATGGTGTGTTTTCTGGGTACATTGGTATTGGTAGAGATATTACCGAAAAGAAGAAAGTAGAAGATAGAATTGCTCATTTAGCAGCTATTACAGAATATACTATTGATGCAATAGTTTCCTTGGACATTGATGGTAATGTTGTATCTTGGAATAAGGGAGCTGAAGTGATGTTTGGATACAAAGCTGACGAAATACTTGGAAAACCTTTGTTTACTCTCGTACCTTCAGAACTTTACGATGAGTGTAATGAGAATTTTAAAAAAGCAATAGTTGAAGGCTATACGAAAGTAGAGACTGTGAGAATAGCAAAAGATGGTAGAAAAATCGTTGTTGATCAAACGTTGACTTCAATTTATAATTCAAGTGGAGACATCACGGGTTTTGTTACTATAATGAGGGATATAACTGAAAAGAAAAAAAATGAGATTGAGCTTAGAAAAGCGTATGAAGAGTTGGAAAAGAAAACTATGGAACTTAGATATTTGGCTAACCTAGTTGAGAACTCAAACGATGCGATATATTCAATTGACATGAATGGAATAATAACGAGTTGGAATAAAACAGCAGAAAAGTTATTTGGATGGAAAAAGCATGAAGCTATAGGTATGCATGTTAATGAGTTGCTTCCGGAAGGATTTGAAAAAGAAACTGAGTATATTATTCAAAAAATGAAAGATGGTGCTAAAAATTTATCGTTTGAAAGGAAGAGGAAGTGTAAAGATGGTAGAATAATTGATGTTGAAATGACAATATCACCAATTTTAGATGAGAATGACAATTTATCTGGTATTTCTATAATCGCCAGAGATACATCTCATAAGGTAAAATCTGAGTATGAACTGCTAAAAAGAATTCTTAAGTATAAGGTTGAGATAGGTGGGGTATACCTTACGAATAATTTTGAGCTTGCGAAGGATGTTCTTGCTGACATGGTTAAAGCAGGATTTAATGGATTGATACTCTCAAGAAGATTGCCTGAAGAAATAGATGTGGATTGTAAAATACTGTGGTTTTCTGAGAAATTTGGAAAAAATGCTGTACAACCAAAGGTTAAAGTTCTTGAAAGGATTATGTTATACGAATTGCCTGCAAAAAATAATGTTGTAATTATGGAACTTGATTATTTATTTACAAAAATTGATTTCGAATC
This sequence comes from Archaeoglobaceae archaeon, assembly GCA_021163065.1. GTDB lineage: Archaea > Halobacteriota > Archaeoglobi > Archaeoglobales > Archaeoglobaceae > B5-G16. The sequence goes on from JAGGXN010000133.1 coordinate 22,626, forward strand.
CCTATTTGCCTTAATTCAACGAATTAAGGAGGACTTTTACATTTTGAGGAGGGGGGTTTTAATCTTAGTTGTTAACTATGGGATTTTAAATGAGAATCAATTGTCATTATTGAGGATGGAATGCAAAAACCTTCAAAAAAAGGAAATTAAGATTTCACCCGAACTTTATGAACTGCTTAGATTTGTTTACAAGAAAAATAGAATAGGTGAGAAACCTTCAATAAAAGATACGATGGAAGAGTTAGATTTAGCAAGAAATACTGTTAAAAAGAGAATTAAGCAGCTTAAAAACAAGGGGCTATTAAACGTTGTAAAATACGGAAGAACAAAATTGTTGGAAATTACCGATGAGGGTAAATTTATTTTTGAATGA
>JAGGXN010000145.1 GCA_021163065.1 Archaeoglobaceae archaeon
AGAGGAGTACCTCTGATTATTTCTACGTAGGTTGTTGATATACTAAAAAACAACTTGTTCTTTGACACTCTCCCCAATCCCGCAATAGAACCAATTATTAAACCAAAAAGAATTGAGAGCACAGTTAGTTTTAGCGTAACCATTGCTCCAAATGCTAAATCTGGCAGTATTCTGATGAACAAATTCAAATCGAACTGACTTACTGCAGCCATCGGCTAAGAAAAAAATATCGAAATTAAAAAACTTTTTCATGTTGTATCAATTTTCAAAACCAAAATTTTCAGAAAATAATCAATTGCATAAATTTAATATTAAGGTTTTAAAATGTAAAATTCAAAATTAAATGCAAATTAAGCTTTAATCCTGTCGGGATTAAATCCTTTTTTAACCAACAACTCCTTTACCCTTCCTACATGATTGCCTTGCAGTTCAATAACTCCATTCTTTACAGTTCCACCACAGGCAAGCTTTGACTTTAAAAATTTAGCTAACTCCTCCAAATTTATCTCGCCACTGTCTATTCCTTCTATTATTGTAACTTCTTTCCCATATCTCCTCTTTCCAACTTTTATCACTATTTGCTGCTGCTCTTTTGCTACTTCTTCGCAAACACACAACTCCTTAGGCAACCCACATATGTTACAAATTTCTGACATCTTTATCTATTACCTCCTCCCCTTTTAAAAAAGTATTCGTTAAAAATTTTAAACTTTCGGTTACAAAATTGTGGCATTAATTTCTAAGATTTCTTCACCGTCTTTGTAGATTTTTATGTCGCCACTTTCAGAAACAACTACTGCTATTGCTTCAGTTTCTCTTGTAATTGATGCACAAGCTAAATGTCGTCCACCCAATCCTTTTTTAATCTTTAAATCCTTTCCAGAAGCTTCTAAATATCTACCCGCAGCTTCAATAATCCCATCTTCTCTTACTACAAAAACCCCATCAAGTTGAGCAAATTCCATAACGCTCTCCCAAGTGTCGGGATTCGTTATGTCTCTTTCCCTTTCAGAATGCCCCTTATAGGGGTTTAAGATCAATGGACTTGATCTTTTTAATACTTCGTCAACATCCCCAATAACGAAAGCAGTTCCAATCTTTTTCCCTTCCCTTCCCTTTTGAGCTATGTTCAATGCAATTGTTAAAACAGCCCTCAAAACTTCAGGTTTTACCCTTTCAGCACATTCATTCAAAACCTTTTGAATTCTACTGTTGTTCAATTCAATCAACAAAATACCTTTTAATAAATCCAAATTAAAAACGCCAACAGCGTTGCCATCTAACTCAATACCTTTAAAATACAGAAAAGTTGAAATATACTCCTTATTTTGGAAAAGCATGGCGGCTTTTTCAACTAAATTTTTATCTATTAAACTTTTACTTTCCTCTAAGCTCCAAAATAAACTTTCAAGCATGGTTGCATAACTTCGAGGAGCAAAAAACAACTTTACATCATCATCCACATTTTCAACAACCTCGTCTTTAGACACAACAACAACTAGCTTTGAATTTAATTTCTTTGCGATCTCAGTGGCATATTTTATTAAATTTGACATCAAATATTTTTTTGATTAAAAGCATTTTAAGTTTACGGGTAAGTTACAAATGATGAAAAATAGAGTTAAAAAAGTTAATACTTCGTAATTTATCCCCAAAAACAAACTTACTCCCCAACCTTGACTTATGAAGGTGCTAGAATGGAAAAATCTTTGATTGCGGTAGGAGGCGTAATTCATGAACAAAAATAACATAAATGCCAAATATTTGTTAAAGATAGATGAGAATGAACAAGTGGCACGTTTTCACTTTATTATTAATTGTTGCTGTGATATTTTTGGCACTTGTTTTAACTTATTTTAAAGAAGAATCACCGAAATTGATCTCTTTAATGAAATCAGATTCGCCGATAGTAGGGATCGAAAAAATCGACGAGAACAGATTTTTACTAACTTTTATGAAATCGTTAGTCGAGCATGAGGATAGAACTACTGTGTATTTCGGAGAAGGTAAAATCAGTGTTGTGAGAATAAATCAAAATAATCAAAATATAGCTGTAAAAGAGCTTTGGAACTACACGTTGAGTGGGTATAGCATATTTTCGTTTCCATGCATTACAAACGAAAGTATAATCATAGCAACTGTTGGAAGTCCGAATGCACATAAATACTCTGAAATCTTACGAATATCATTAGATAATTACAAAATTGAGAAGATCATAACCCTTAAGGATTACGTTTTGAAAATAAATTTGTTTAAGGATAAAACTATCTTAGTCACCGGTTTTGATGTAAAGAAAAAAGTAGGCAAAGTTATATTGATCAGAAATTCATCCAAAATTTTTGAGGAGGAGTTAGGAAACAAGACAATTGGTAGTCTGATTTTTGATGTGAATAAAGATGGGCACGACGATTTTATAGTATCAAATGTAATATTTGATGATCACAATACTTCTAGTTTCATTTCAATTTTTATGAATGCGTTGGGCGGTTTTAAAGAAACTAAGAGGATAGAGATCCCAGACGAAATGATTTGGGACATGAAATTCGTAAATCTCGGGAAGAAAGAGATCGCCCTGTTTAGCCCGAAAAGCATACATCTACTGAATCTGACAAGTGGAAAAGTTAAAAAGATTTTTGAAACTGAGAAGGGCTACTATCTATCGTCTGTGGAGACATTTGATTTCGATCATGACGGTTTCGACGAGTTTTTCGGAGTATACCACAATGAGACACAAAGCTATTTTGTTGAATTAAAGTATTCAAAAGGTACATTATTTCCAATTTTCAAACATCCTGTTAATTTGAAGGGTTTCATCGTAAAGTGGATGAGGGATGGAGATTTTCTAATTGGATCAGTTGAAGGCCTATATATAACATCGATTTAAAGATATTCAGTGGGCTAAAAAATGAAATTCAAATTGAATAGATTCGCTGAGAGTGCAAAAAGAGAATGAACTAACAAATATTGAGGCGTTTCAAAGATTATTCATTATTAACTATTTAATTTCTTTCACACAATTTTTTAAAAAAACGAAAAAGATATTAACTTACCACTTGCGAGATTCATAATTAAAAAAAATTATGGAGGGTCAAGATGGAAAAGAGAGATGTAGCAATTTTAGGAGTTGGAATGACCAAGTTCGGTTATCACCCAGACAAATCATTAGCTGAGTTGTTTGCTGAAGCTTTCTTTGAGGCTTTCGAGGAATCAAACATCGAGCTTAAGGACATTGAAGCATTGTACTTTGGAAACTTCGTTGGAGAGATGACAGATGGCTCAGCAAATCTCGGAGGGTTTGTGGCTGATGAGATTGGTTTGAAAGGCATTCCAGCAAGAAGGTACGAAGCTGCTTGTGCATCATCAAGTGTTGCTTTCAGAGAAGCCTATTATGCTATTGCTACTGGCATCTACGATTGTGTTGTTGTTGGTGGGAGCGAAAGACTTTACAATGCTGGAACTGCAATTGGTACAAGAGCTTTGGCAACTGCCGTCGATGGAGTTTATGAAATCACTGCAGGCTTAACTTTTCCGGGAGTTTTTGCTTTGGCAGCGAGATTGTATTCAAAGAAGTATGAAATTCCGTTGGATAAACTTAGAGAAAAAATGGCAATGGTTTCAATAAAGAATCACAAGTATGGAGCAATAAATCCAAAGTCGCAGTTTTATAACAAATTTGGCGATTTAAAGGTTGAAGATGTTTTAAATTCTAAGATGATATGCTCACCATTAACGCTTTTCGATTGCTGTCCAATGACGGATGGTGCATCAGCCGTAATTTTAACAACTGCTGATAAAGCTGAGGATTTGATAGATACTCCAGTTTACGTTTTAGGCACTGGCCAGTCATCTGCTGGAGCTTTGTTCAGGCAGAAGGAGGATATGATTAGAGCAATACCCAGAAAGATATCATCGGAAATGGCTTACAAGGAGGCGGGCTTAACACCGAAAGACATTGATTTTGTTGAAATCCACGATTGCTTTACGATTGCAGAAATCATAGCGAGTGAAGCCATGGGATTCTTCGAATATGGCAAAGGAGCTGATGCAGTGGCGGAAGGTGTGACATCAATTGATGGTGATCTACCAATAAATCCAGATGGTGGATTAATAGGCAAAGGACATCCTGTTGGTGCAACAGGAACAGCCCAGATTTATACTGTAGCAAAAATTTTGAGAAATGAATACAAGTACAACCCAGTAAAGGATGCAGAAATCGGAATGACTGATACACTTGGTGGAGATTTTGGAACACTTGTTAACATTATACTTGGAATTCACAGGAGGCGATAAAATGTTTAAGGAGTTTTTTGATGCACTGCTTGAGGGAAAGGTTTTAGGAATCAAATGCAAAGATTGCAATTCGTATTCAATTCTAAAATCAACGTGTGACAACTGCGGTAGTAGAAACGTTGAGAAAGTTGAGTTGTCTAACAAAGGCATTATCACAACGTTTACAACAACGTATGTTGCACCAGCGGGCTATGATAAGGAATGTCCGTATGTAGTTGCCTTCGTTGAGCTTGAGGAAGGCTGTTGGTTGGTTGGAAGGCTAGACATCGATGCAAAGCTGGCTGACGAAATGGGCCAAGATTTGATTGGCAAAGAGGTTGAGATATACGGTAAGGAGTTCCCGAATGAACCTTACTATCCCGATAAGAAAAGAAGGGTTGTGCCAATGTTTAAGTTGGTTAGCTAACATTAATTGTGGGGTGGAAGTCATGGATTTCGAGTTTGATGAAGAACACAGGATGCTTCAAGATGCTGTCAGAGAATTTGCTGAGAAGGAGATAATGCCTTATGGCAAGGAGTACGATGAAAGCAAAAAATATCCGATGGAGATTTACAAAAAAGCTGCCAAACTCGGATTTATTGGTGCAAGCATTCCAGAAGAGTACAATGGGGCGGGAATGGATTGTTTGGCTGAGGCAATAATCAGCATGGAGTTTACAAGGGCTGACAGCAGCATAGGCTCATCAATTGATTTAGCAACTTTAGGTGTTCCAATGGTCTTAAAATTCGGGAGTGAAGAGCAGAAGGAGAACTACATGGCTAAGGTTCCTAAAGGCGAGGGCCCTTCAGCCATAGCGATTACAGAGCCTGATTGCGGCACAGATGTTGCTGCAATGAGAGCTAAAGCTGTATTAGATGGAGATGAGTGGGTAATCAATGGAACAAAGCAGTTTATAACAAATGGGAGTGTTGGAATCTATACCGTAGTTTTAGCAAAAACTGCTGATATACAACCACCACACAGGGGAATTTCAGCATTTTTAGTTGAGACTGATAGAGAAGGATACGAGGCAAAGCCGATTGAGAAGATGGGTATGCATTGCCACGATACTTGCGAAGTAGCATTGAAAAACGTTAGAATTCCAAAGGACAACTTGATTGGTGAGCTTAACAGGGGATTCTACCAGCTAATGAGCTTTTTCAATGAGAGCAGAATAAAGATTGGGGCGTTACATTTAGGAATTGCTATTGGTGCTTATGAAAGAGCCTTAGACTACGCAAAGCAGAGAAAAGCTTTCGGCAAACCATTAATTGAACATCAAGCGATCCAGTTCAAATTGGCTGACATGTGGACAGATATAGAGGCTGCCAAATTGTTGGTATACAAGGCAGCTTGGCTGGTTGACAAGGGTAAGCCCGATCCAGCATTAAGTTCAGCAGCTAAACTGTTTGCTAGCGAAGCTGCAATTAGAGTTACATATGAAGCGGTCCAAATATTTGGTGGATATGGATTTAGTAAGGAGTATGACATTGAAAGGTATTACAGAGACGCAAGGGTTGGGACGATTTATGAAGGGACGAGCGAGGCGCAAAGAATGGTCATTTCGAGGAGGTTGATGGGTAGAATAAAGGCTTAATTTTTTAGATTATTTTTATTTATTGATTAAGATTAACAAAAAAGGAGGTGTAAAAATGAAGGTTGATGATGTGAAGGTTGTTGGAGTTTTGGGAGCAGGAACGATGGGTAATGGTATCGCCCAAGTGTGTGCAATGGCTGGCTTTGAGGTTATAATGAGGGACATAAAGCAGGAATTTGTGGATAGGGGCATGCAAACAATTAAGAAAAGCCTAAGCAAGTTCGTTGAAAAGGGCAAGATTTCTGAGGATGACATGAATGCCACGCTTTCAAGAATTAAGACAACCCTCGATTTGAAAGATTTTGAGAACGTAGATGTCGTTATAGAGGCTGTCATTGAGAACATGGATGTGAAAAAGCAGGTTTTTAAAGAATTGTCTGAGATTGTAAAAAGGGAAGATGCGATATTTGCCTCAAACACATCAACGTTAAGCATTACTGAGATGGCAACTGTTGTCAAAAAGCCCGAGAACTTCGTTGGAATTCACTTTATGAATCCCGTCCCACTCATGAAAGGTGTTGAAATCGTTAGAGGTTTGCTAACGAGTGATGAAACCTTAAACTTTGCCGTTGAATTCGTTAAGAGGATTGGGAAAGAGCCTGTTGTGTGTAAAGACTCTGCTGGCTTCATTAGCAATAGAATTTTGATGCCTTGGATTAATGAAGGCATTTATGTACTTTACGAAGGTATAGCAACAAAGGAAGAAATTGACAAGGGAATGAGACTGTTTACGAACGTACCAATGGGTCCTTTGGAATTGGCTGATTTAATAGGCTTGGACATTTGCTTGGCTGCGATCGAGACTCTGCATAGGGAGTTGGGCGACAAGTATAAGCCATGTCCATTGCTAAAGCAGATGGTTAGGGCAGGACTGCTTGGCAGAAAGACTGGTAGGGGTTTCTACGATTATACCAAATAAATTTTTAATTTTTATTTTTTGTGTGTAAATTCATCCGAAAATTGTTTAAATTTTTGCATCTACAACCACCGTGTTAAGCTGGCAGGAGTTTGAGAAAATTACAAAAACAATACTTGAGAGTCACGGATTTAAAACGAAATTCAGGTTTGTTTTTAAAGATAAAAAAAGTAAGTCGGAAATCGATGTTTTAGCTGTGAGACATGACATAATGCTGGCGATAGATGCTAAGAGATACACAGCCAAATGGCATAGGAAATCTGCATTGAAAAAACAGGCTGAAAAACATGTTGAGAGGTGCGATAGATACTCAAAGTTGGTGAACAAGAAAGTAATTCCTGTAATAGTGTCATTAATTGACGATAGCATCGTGTTTCATGAAGGATGTATTATTGTCCCTTTTGAATCGTTAAACGATTTCCTGATTAATTTGCATACATATTTAGCCGAGTTTGGATTTTTGTAATCGTTTTACCGTTCCATATTTAAGATTAAAGTTTGAAATTAAAAATCGTGGAATTACGCTAACTACAAGATTACTCCACGCTCATGTCTATAACAACTTCACCCTTAAAGAAGGACACCAACGATATTTTGAGCAGTTCCTTACACTCTTCCACAACTTCACACAGTTCTGGTTTACCTCTCCAAGCTCGATTAGACTTTCAGCCATTTTCGATATGGTCTGCAATTCTTTCAACAGCCCTAACAATAGTCATACATTCTTGATAATTGTTAATTCCAACAGAACAGCCACATCATTATTATATTTTGATGCTTCTTTTTATTGGTGC
>JAGGXN010000114.1 GCA_021163065.1 Archaeoglobaceae archaeon
AAGGTGCACCTCAAGTGATAATCGAATTATGCGGAGTTAGTGGTGTTGATGAAGTTGTGGAGCAGCTTGCAGAAAATGGATATAGAAGCTTAGGCGTAGCAGTTAAACACGACAACTGGGAATTCGTGGGCATAATTCCACTTTTCGATCCCCCGAGAGAGGATGCAGTTGATGCAATTAGAACGATTAGAGAATTAGGAATCAGTGTAAAGATGCTAACTGGAGATAATATTGCAATCGCAAAACACATAGCAAAACTGCTAAATTTAGGTGATAAGATATATTCAATTAGACAGATATTAAAACTTAAGAGGGAAATAGAGGTTGAAAAGATTATAGAGGAAAGTGATGGTTTTTCTGAAGTTTTTCCTGAGCACAAGTATAAGATTGTTGAATATCTGCAAAAGAGGGGACATTTAGTTGCAATGACGGGTGATGGGGTTAACGATGCTCCAGCCTTGAAAAAGGCCAATTGCGGTATTGCCGTGTCATCTGCAACAGATGCTGCAAGAGCTGCTGCAGATGTCGTGCTACTTCTACCAGGATTGAGCGTTATTGCAGATGCAATAAAAGAGGCAAGAAAAATTTTCCAGAGGATGGAAAGTTACGTTATTTATAGAATAACGGAAACGATAAGAATCCTTTTCTTCATAGTTTTGTCAATACTGGTTTTCAACTTTTATCCAATTACAGCAATTATGATCGTTCTCTTAGCATTGTTCAACGATGCACCAATTCTAGCAATTGCTTACGACAATGTTAGAGAGTTAAAAAGACCGGCAAAGTTGGACTTGGAAAAGATCTTGATTCTTTCTACGATACTTGGATTTGTCGGTGTTGTCTCATCATTTTTGCTGTTTTACATAGGTGACACTGTGTTGATGCTTCAAAGAAATGAATTACAATCGTTCATGTTTTTGAAGTTGGCAGTTGCAGGGCATCTGACAATATTTGTAACAAGAATTGAAGATAAGTTTTGGAGAAAGCCGCATCCAAATATAATATTGTTCTGGTCAGCAGTTATAACAAAGACGCTGGCAACTTTTATTGTGGTTTACGGAATATTCGTAACACCCATCGGCTGGAAGCTTTCGATTATGATATGGTTGTATTCGTTGACCTGGATGATACTTGCTGATTTCATTAAAGTAAAATTAAGGTAAAATTAATTAATAGACTAGAAGAATTTTAACTTAGTGCAGCATAGGATTACAATCCCAAAACTCCGAAAGATTATTTAAGATTACTAAATAATAATTAAATGTGGTTAATTATGAAACTGGATGGTAAGCTCATGTTAATCACTGGGGCATCAAGAGGTATAGGCAGAGCTATAGCTATCGAAGCAGCAAAAAATGGTGCAGATGTTATTTTAAACTATGTAAGCGACAGGAGTAAGCCTTTAGTTGATGAAACTATCAAAAAAATTAGAGAAATGGGGAGAAATGCTATAGCAATACAGGCAGATGTTGGTAATTGGGAAGAAGTTAAAAGGATGAAAAAAATTGTTGATGAATTCGGTAAGGTTTGTTGTTTAGTTAACAATGCCGGCATAACTAAGGATAATCTACTAATAAAAATGACCAAAGAAGAGTGGGATGATGTTATAAGGGTAAATTTAAGTGGTGCGTTTTACGTTACGAAAATTTTTATCGACCATCTTATTGAAACTAAAGGTAGTATAATATACGTCTCAAGTGTTGTTGGACAAGATGGCAACATCGGGCAAGCCAACTATGCAGCGTCAAAAGCTGGATTAATCGGTTTAACAAGAGCTTTAGCAATGGAACTTGCAAGATACGGTATTAGAGTTAACGCTATCGCTCCCGGATTTACAGAAACGGAGATGACGGCGAAGATTCCAGAAAAGGTTAAGGAGAAAATTATAGCAAGAATTCCACTAAGAAGGTTTGCTTTACCTGAGGAAATCGCAAAAGCCGTCATCTTTTTGGCATCGGATGATGCATCCTACATAACGGGTGTAACAATGTCGATAAGTGGTGGGCAGAGAAGAGAGTAAGGCTTGATTTAAAAAACAATATAACATTAAATAATATTTTATTTTAATAATAATTTCTAATATGTTTTTGGTGGCATGCCAGCCCTAGGAATCCTAGATAGATTGAATATTTCATCTGCTAATTCAACAAATATGTCATCAAACGTAACTATACCACTAAGGTTGCCATTGTCATCTATAACTGGCAACCTCCTAATCGATTTTTCTCTCATAATCTTTATAACATCCCTTATCTGATCATTTTCGCTTGCAACTAAAATGTCTTTAGTCATAATTTCCTCAACGGGAATGTCATAGCTTTTTCCTTCAGCAACAACCCTCAAAACTATGTCCCTATCGGTAACAATTCCAATGGGAGTATCCATCTGAGTTACTATCACACACCCTACGCTATAATCTTTCATCATCTTAGCTACATCTCTCACACTTGTTTGCGGAGAAGTGGTAATTGTCTCATCTCTCATTCTTTTAACGATTTTAACAGTCATAGAGCAGCTTAGCTTAAGTAGAATAAATATATTGCGGTAGAAAGATTTATTAGTTGCATAATCGAATTGCTTATTCATGAATGAGCTGAATGAGCTAAAACCAATAGGAAGAATGCAAAGAGAAGTTTTACTAACCTTAGCCGAAAATTACCTTGCAGGGGCTTTTGGAATTGAAGATTTTTTCGATCTCGAAAGAAATGGAAGGAAGTTGGAAATTATAAAGGACATTTACTCAACGATGGCTGAGTTTAAAAAGGTAAAAAAACCTGATTTATCCCCAGATGTTGTAAAGATTGGATACAAGACTTCATATACAAAAAAGATAGAATATGCTGATGTATATCTCTTCTCGATAGTTTCTGGAGACTGGAATCCAATTCATCACGATGAAAGTTATGCTGCAAAAACAAAGTTTAAAAGAAGAGTTGTCCATGGAATGCTCACTTCCAGCTTGATATCAAACGCTTTAGCGTTGATTCCAGGGACAATTGTCCTAATAAAAAATTCTGTTGAATACTTAAAGCCTGTTTATGTTGGAGACACAATAACTGCAGAGGCAGAGATAGTTGAGGAGTTACCAAAAAACAGGTACAAAGTCAAAGTAGATTGTAAGAATCAAAACAATGAAATTGTAGCAAAGGGAGAGTGTATAATCCTAATTTGGAAATAATCCTCAAATTTTTGAAAATTTGTAAAATAAGGATTTTCACAAAAATTTTTAAACCTCAATGGCAACCTTTTGTTATGTTGGACAAGCTAATAGAGGAATACTTCAAGACAATTGCAACCGTTTACGAAAGCTCATACA
>JAGGXN010000181.1 GCA_021163065.1 Archaeoglobaceae archaeon
AGTGAGCAGAGAATTGTCGAGATCTCAACGCTTCCCCTGATTTACAGAAATCCGTTTCTCGGCCATCTCATTGAGAGAATGCGCGATCTGTTTGAGGTTTCTGACGAGGAGATTGCTCATGAGGATCCAGAAATCTACGAGCTCCTTAACATCCTGCTCAGAATCGGAAGTGCGGGAATGAGCGAAATATTCGAGGAGTACAGAAAGCTCAGACCCGGTACAAGGGCATCTGAAGTATTATCGTTGGTTGAGAAAGTCGAGAAACTAGGGTTTGTCAGCAGAAGAACTGAAAGGGGAAAGAGGGGCAGGCCGAAGGTGATTGCAGAATTGACGCAAAAAGCGCTTGAGCTGCTTGGGTACCTGCATGAAACATCTGCCAGAGCTGGCGGAGAGCTTCACCTGAGCCTTGCAAGGGCATTTGCTGAAAGGCTGAGAGAGCAGGGCTATGCCGTTGTATTTCCACCACAGCGCGGAAAGGAGGAGCAGCCGGACATGATTGCATACAGAAGAATACCTGATGGATGGGAAGAGCTTGCTGTGGAGGTTGAAACAAGAGCTGAGCATCCGGAGCAGGTGCTGAGAAACCACGAGAAGAATGTGAGAAAGGGGAGAAAGGTTATCTTCGCTGTTCCCGATGAGAGGGTTGCTGAGAGGGTAAGGAGAATTCTGGGGCAGCGTGATTACAGAATTGAAGTTATTACGCTATGAATTCAGAGAATGTTTCTGTATTCGCTGAAGAACTCTTCTGGAGTGAGCACTCTCATCTCATCTGTAACGCTGATAAAATCCCTTTTGTTTCTTGTAATCAGCACCTGAGATGATATCTTGGCTGAATGAAACTGGATAGCATCTTCAAAATCCTTAATTCTCCTTTCCTTAAAGGAATTTTCCAGTATTTCTTCAGTTAGTGGTACGATGGAAAAACCTGAAACCATCTTTTTCGTGTCCTCTCTGGCTTTTTCATCACCAAAAAATCTAACTCTAAGAAAGTAGATAATCGCGGGAGTTAGAGCAGAGATGTGTCCATTTAACTTACCAATCCTTATGAGTTGTATCAGTGCAAGACTTGCCTTCCAGCCTCCCCTCTTTTCAAGAACATCCATGAAGATGTTAACATCCACAAATACATTCATTCAATCGACCACTCAATAGCTTTTCTTATCACCTCTTTATCCATTTCAGCGGGATTGGAAGGAAGCGTTCCAACAAGTTCGAGCAGATCATCATCAAATCTGATGTTTGGATACTCTTTCTCAAGTTCTTTTTTCAGTTCATCAACCGAACTCCTGTAAAGATTTACTTCAATCTTCTTCAATCTGCTCTCGAATCTGCTGAGCTCTTTCCTGAGCTCGAGAATTTCTTTCCTGAGCTCACCAATTTTGAGCTTATCCATATTGATATGGTAGAAGTGGAATCTTAAATATTTTTGCTAAAAATGAAGACGGGACTGGTAAAGAGATTGCTGCACGGTACATTTAAAAAAGAGAATAAAAGAAATCGAATCTCGAAAAAAGAACACAGCTGGAAAAATCAGTTATATTGTTTTGGGTTTGGCAGCTCACACAGCTCGCTGCAAACTTCTATCATCGCATACAAATACGAAAAATCCCAGAAAACCCAGAAAAGAAATTTTGATGGATTTGCAAAGGGATTGCAGAGTTAAGGGAAAATAAACAGGATAGCCATAATATGTGTCTTCTCCAAAATGTGTGTAATTATGGTTTCTGCCGACTTTTATTAATTTTTGCTCTCTCTATTCTCCTCCATATGTAGTCAATAGTTATTAACTGGTCTAAAGCTTCATACGGCCCCATCTCAAGTGACGGGTGATCTTCGGGTTCATGACCTTTAGGATTCCTAAAAGCTCTAAAAATACCTTCGGCGATGTAAGCCAAACCTGCTTGCTCATTTTTACCAGAATCTTCGTGAATGAAGTCATTGAATACGATTACTAATTTTTCTGGATTACCTATTTGTTTCATTGTAGCCTGCACAAGTTCTGCTTCGCTTTTGTTTTTTATTCCTGTAATTTCTTGGATCATTTTGTTTAGCTTTTTTGTCGCTTCAAAAACTGCACTTACATATTTTCTGTTCTTGAAATGCTCTGCAGAGACTTTTTTGATCTCTGGGTGAAGTGGATAAAGGTCAAACAATATATTCGGATCTGGTTCTCTAATCTCTTTTAAAATAGCCTCATATAAGAATGCTAAGGTTTGGTTAGAGATGATGAATCTATTTTCACTTTCGCCTTTAGAATATAAAGCCGGATATATCTTTTCAAACAATGCCCAGATTTCGAGAACTTCTATCTCTAAGAAACCCCTATATCTTTCGATAAACCATAGAAAAGAGATCACATCTTCGATCTCTTCGTTACCCTCAATTGTAATAGCTCTTTTGAATCTTTCTGGATTTTCTCCTAATTCAATTAAAGCAGCTGTAAACAAAACTTTCCTGGTCAATTTTCCGTTTATATTTTTTTCAATTATTTTTGTTAATTCATTTCTTATATTTGGTTCAATTAATTTTTTAGATAAGGATACACAGAAAACTTGTACAGGATCATTCAAAACGTTGAATTTAATTCGTACCAATTTGCTTATATTATTTCCAAGTATTAAGTTAATTTTCTCAGCGATTTTGTCATCTGTTTCGGATTCTCCTTTGAGGTGTACATAAAGTGACAAGGGGCCCAAATCTCGGTCTCTTTTTCCAGCATCGGATGTCGCCCAATTTTCTAACTCATGTATTAGGTTCTGAAAGAAAAAATTATTATCCCCTTCTTTTTGCATAGCATAAATTAGCCAGCAAGTATCTAATGGATGGTCATAAATATCTATTCTCTCGAGTCTGTTCAATATTTCTCTTTTGATCTCCTCCTTTAATTCATAAAAATCAAGATTTAAAGGAACCATGATTTGTCCCTCAGCTTACCACTCGCAGTTATTTGATTCCAATTATCAATACCTATTTCAACAACCATTTTAGCAATAAGCTTTGAATAATTTAGTGTTATTGGAATAGATTCAGCATTAAATCCTCTCCAATTTATATAGGAGAATTCGTAAACCTGCATAGCTATTTTATTAAACTCTCCCGTTTGGATTGTTGATCTTTTATCCATTCTGATATTTAATACTCTTGGCATTCCTATTTTTCGCCTTTCCTCACCAATTCTGCCGTCATTTAGGAGTAAACCTTCATAAGAGCTCAATCTGACAAATAAACCTTTAGGTGGGATATACGATGGGTGACTAGAATCAAAGAGTCTAAAATTAGAGTACTCATTTAAGTGAACTAACGCATAGGGTATGTCTTTCGCCACAGAATTTAAGGCAAGCTCAATTGACTCTATTTCTCGTTTACCTGGTTTTTTATGTAAATGCACTATTATAGAATCTGGGGTACCTTTCTCTCTCTCATATTCGATTATTGAATCCTCTATGAGTGAAGACAAGCCAGTTACATAATCATCCCACTCAATTACAGGAGCTTTTGAGTTCATAAATACAAAATCTCCATCATTTGTAAATAATGTAACAAATCCAACGAGGTGTTTTCGAGAAATATCAATGGCTCGACTAATACCTAGAATTAGGTTATTTTCATCCTCGGATGTTGAAATCGTCCACGGTGTTCCGCCTACTTTTGCATAACTTGCCAAGGCTAAATTCTCTAGGGTGTACTGTCTTCCTGGTTTTGTCAAGCTCTCTACAGTTACCATTTGGCTGGGAATGCCGTTAGCTAGCAATCTTGACTTTGCTAATTTGTAGACTTGGGAATCCTTTTTTTGTAATACGACAAACACAATGTCTGGTTCTTGGGCAGATATCGTGTCAATTATGAGCAAAACCTCTTTTAAATTTGAGAATTTTATTTCCTCTATAACTTTCAGAGGTGTCTTAAAAAAGCTTCTAAAACCTCTAAATGTTCCTTCACCTTTTATAAGTCCGTCAACTAATGTTTCTTTTTGATCTTCGTTATCACTGGGGTATATAATAACGGATTTTATTTTCTCTTTCCCAAACAAATTAGAATCATAAGGGCCATAGTTTAAAAGTCCCCTTTTCGAGTATTTATCCTTCGCATAACTCGATGAATAATCAAATCTTAATTCGGGTTGTCTAAATATTTCGCCATAAAGTGGCATTTTAGACACCCACAATTATTCTAGTTGGTTCTGATACGATTTCAGCTTCAATACCACATGGAAGATATATTTTCTTGATATTCTCTACGAAGGGAATAATATCTTCTAACAATCTTTGCCTCGAAACTTCCGGATTTCTACCAGTAGGTATCAGATCTTTTTGAATTTGCCTGATTTCCCTTAATGTGTTGCTCCCAAACTTTGAAGTAATCTCTTTAAAATTTAGAGGATTATTTGACTTATCCTTTAAAGAATACTTTACGTCGACGATTAGATAAAACTTTAATTTATCCTCGACAAGATCCCTAAGAAAAATTACTCTAATATCAAACAATTTATACACTCGTACATTGCCATCGGAAGTTTCTTTGAAATCGTTTTCGTTGTACAAAATTCGTCTACCTTTTTCTTTTTCCGGTAAAGGCAAATAGCCAAATTCTTTGGCCTTTTCAATGACTCCCTCTAAAATAATCCTTCCAGTTAATCTCGGTTCTTCGATAAGCCTAACTAGTTCACTAGTAAAACCTTTAGAGGATAACCATTCAGCATCTCTACCATATCCGAATATTTTTGTACTGAATTCGGGGGCATAAACATAAACTTCTTTTCCATTTTCTGTAATCTCCTTTCTTAGTTCATCTAAACTAGGATATATCTTTCTTTCAGCTGTCATGAATTCAATTTCAATATCTGGTGCAACTACCTCAAACATATTTGAGTAGTAACCCGAATCCAACATTACAACTGCCCCCTGAACGCTTTATTCAATATCGCTTGCTTTATCATTTCTAATTCTTTTTCTGTTTTTTCATATAGCTCTAAAAGTTTTCTTTGCTTCTCTGCGATTTTGTCAAAATAAGCCGCGATGCGTTTTTGTTCTTCAAGGTCGGGTCTGCCATTTTTGAAGGGAAGGGGAATTCGAAGTGATTTAACTTGCTCATTCGTTAGGGCAGGATAATGGGCCCCTAACATCATACGATTGTATTGGATTACTAGTGGATCGGAGAATAAAGCAAATAGAACGAATTTCGAAAAAATGTTTTCTTTAGGCGTTAATACGGCGAATCCTGTTGAACACACTTGCCCATCATATTCAAGAGGCACTATTGCAAATTCTTTCAGATTTGGTCTTACTGTGGACATTAGGATATCGTTGACGTGAACTAACCTTCGCGCTCGCGAGGGAGCTTCTTTGCCTAACAAAATTTTTACTTCTTTTATACTACCTGTTCCTTTCTCCACTCCACTGATATCAATATACACAAATTTTTTCTCTGGGAAATCTTTTTGTGGATTAACGGAAAATTTATTAACCTCGACGATATCTTTTAGTTTAACCCACTTCCAACCTCTCTCATCCGCTCTCGAAAACACATGATGCAAAGCCGCTTTAAGCAAATTCTCCGCTTCTTCCTTTGCCTGCCTTCTTAACTCTCTTATCCTGTCAATTTTGCTGAAAAGTTCCTCGATTTTTGCTACGATGCGTTTTTGTTCTTCGAGATTGGGTTTGTTGTTTTTGAAAGGAATAGGGATTTTTATACTGCAAAATTCCTCTGCGTTTATATTCGCCATTTGTATTGCTGGACGTGCTATATTGAAAAGAATGTCTTTACCTTCTTTTGAATTCAGAAAATAAGAAACAAATTTAGGACACACTATATCTTGGTTTAACTTAACTCTTATGATATATGACGCGAATACGTATTTTTCTTCCCTATCAAAAACTGTTGTTTTCCCAACTAGTTCTCTACTATTAGTCCTATTAAAAAGTAAATCTCCTTTTTCAAGAAAGTACTTCTTTGATGTCTTTTCATCAATAGCCACATATTTTATATCACTTAAGTCCAATCGTCCATCATTCGTAATATTGTTCATTCGTATAATCGGCACGCCTTTGCTTTCTGTATTCATTGATTTTGAGATCCCATATTGAGTCGAGATTACAACATCTCCTAACCTAATCCACCTCCAACCTTCAGGCAGCTCGTAAGGCCCCTTGATTTCTCGAAACGATTGTTTGATTTCGAGTTCATCAAAAGTTAATTGCTTGCTCATCTTATCACAACCCAAGGTAACCTTGACCTTTAACGTTTCTTAAAGCTCTAAAGAGAGTTGCTTTTTCACTAATGTAATCTTCTGTTTCACTCTTTGAGATAAACTCTCGTGAAGCTTCAAATTCCCTCTCACTGGCCAAAAACTCGTGGACTCGTGAGATTGCATTCAAAACTTTAGTTTTTTCCTTATCACCTTGTGCCTCCTTATAGTTTTCAAGAATTTCTCTGATCACCCCACTTCTGTCGAAATATCTTGATATTTCATCTACCCAGTTGCTTGAACGCATGAATTCACGAAGGAGGGGCACCCTTAACTCATCTTGATCAAAAATTCTCAGCTTTTCTTCTATCGGTTTTTTACGCCTCGAAATCTTTTTTGTAGATGTTTCTGAATCTTTTTCCTTTTTTCTCCCAAAAATCCTAATAGTCTCTAAAGAGACTACATCCCCCAATACAAATTCGTTAAGATGGATATTTGAGACATCGTTAAGATCTTCTTGATATCTTTTTACATCCAGCATAATAATACACAAATCTGCCTCCTTTAGGACCTCCCAAGCTAAATCGTAGCTTGCCAGAGCTTCTCTAACAGGCCGATGAATGATTCCAAAGAAGTTTAATTCGCCAGTCGTACTGACTTCTTTCACATATCTAAAGATGGGTTCAAGTTCCTTAGGTTTCTCTTTAATGTCTATGACAGGAATGATTTTGTAACTCTCACCCAAATCGTTTTTGTGTTTCTCGATTATAGTCAGAAATTCTCGTGCTGGCAACCTTAACCACGGAATGGATATATGTTTAAATCCTGCCTCAATTTGTGCCCGTACAATTAATCTGATATATTTCTCTTTATCAAAATCTGCAATTAATGCAGACTCGTATGGCTGAAGGAACGGTAAGACGAACTCAGAGTGTTGCATCCTTATTCTGTATTCTTCAAGGAACTTAATTAAATTTGAGAGAAATTTATTACTTTCCAAAACTTTTTCCTTGATTTCCTTAAGCGTGAATTTTCTATGGATCACAGAAAAATGAGAGTACAGCAAAACGTCTTCAGGAATATTGTTTTTAGCGTTTAATTCTTGGTGAGTTATAGCTCTGTATGGGGTCTTTATGGTTTTACCTTTTATTTTGATTCTTAACGTTCTGGTTGAGTAAAAGCCCGATTTCTCATCTATGTTCTCAACTGATACTTTCATCCTTTACCCCTTCCCCACTTTATATCCTTATATTTGTTTTTTATCTTTGATTTTTCTTTAAATTCAGGATAATAAGTATACACGTATTTCAAAATGCCATCTGTTCCCATTTGATCCCAAGCAATTCTATGGTTCTCTATTTCATTTCTTAAATTCTCATTAAGTTTTTTCCATTTCTCTTCAATTTCCCGGATTCCTTGCTCTGTTATTATAAATCTCTCTTTCCTTGTGTTTTTCTTTCCTTCAATCTTTATATAGCCTGCAAATGCGAGGTCCTCTGCTACTTTAGCCACAGTAAAGCTGTAAGGTCCGTAATGGTAAGGCACAAACTTTGGATTCTGAATTTTTAAGTTGTATTTCTTCAAAATTTCTTCAAACAGTAAAAACACTTGTTTCATAAGCATAGTCCTGCCGTATATCGGTTTAGTCTTCCGTGCATAAAGTAATAGCAGTATCAAATCTCTCACAAGCAAATCAGGACTTTCTCTTTTTTCAGCTATGGCAATTGCCTCTTTGTATGGTAGTATTTCCGTTCCGTCGCTTAATTTCAAAACTTTTTGCTTCTCAATCATTCTATCACCACTTTATCAGCATTCAAAGCTAAATATTTTCCTCTATAATCTGGATCTGAACCGGTATATTTTTCACACGAAATGAAATATCTCTTATTTGAATATAAAATGACAATATAAATTAAATTTCTAGAATTTTCCGGCTGAGCAATGCCTATAACGTAGTCGGTCAGCTCATTTGGGGGCAAGCCAAATGCTACAATAGAATCTATGACGTCGGTAGTTAAAAGAACATGATTGTTGAGAAAATAATCAACAAACTCCTTATCCGTCTCCATTGCAAATAAGTAATACCTTCGATTACAAAGTAAACAATTAACCAAGGGTGTAGGGCTGACTACCTGGAATCTTTGTTGGTTTCGAGAGATTAATCCTTTCAATGAAAATCCGGTTTGAGCACTTTCTTGCAATTCTCTTAAAATGCTTGGTCTAGGATTTCCACAGAATATGCAGCTTATATTCTGCTCATTCAAGATTTGCCACCACCGAGAGCTTGTTTTAATTCCTTGAGTAAAGCATTAATCTCCTTCTCCTTCTCAGCCATACTCTCTACAATCTCAATCGGTTCTGGATAGCTTATCTCCTCCTTTCTATTTGGATTCCTCGCTGTCATATCATACTCGTTTTCAATTATCTCTTCAACAGGCACGACCCATGACCATTCCCCTATCTCTCTTTTCTTCCATGCTTCATAAACTGGGGCGAGGTCTTCGTCTGTGACAGGGTTTGCTTTTGTGTATTTTTTCTTCAAAACCACTTCAGAGTAGCCGGCAAAATCAAAATACCAGATTTCTTTTGTTGGTCCGTTTCTGTCAAAAAATACAAGATTTGTTTTTGGTCCTTGACCTGAGGCTGTAACGTTTGCGAAGACTCCTGAAGGTAAGCTGATGATCGTGTGAACGTTGTAATTTTCGAGTAAGTCCTTTTTTGTTTTAACAAAGGCCTTTTCAGAAGTATTGAAAAGAATTCCCTCAGGAACGACTATCCCACACCTTCCACCTTTTTTCAGTTTCTTCATAACATATTGCAAAGCGAGAATCTCTGTTTTGGTGGAAGGATACGGGAAGTTTTGACGGATGTGCTTACCTTCCTTACCTCCAAAAGGAGGATTTGTCAGGATTATTTCAAATCTCTCGCTTTCTGGAATGTTTCTTATGTTTTCTTCTAGGGTGTTCTTTCTTACAATGTTTGGATTAAGCAATCCGTGAACTATCGAGTTCATAACTCCAAAAAGATACGGCAGAGGTTTCTTTTCCTGTCCATAGAATGTTTTGTTCTGGAGAGTTTCGTAATCCTCTATGGTAAGCTCTTTTGCTTCCTGCATGTGCTTGTAAGATTCAACAAGGAAACCTCCTGATCCGCAGAAAGGATCAAAGACTCTTTCACCTATTTTTGGATCAACGATCTTGACCATCAACCTTACAACAGGTCTTGGTGTGTAGAATTCTCCTGCAACTCCTCCCTCCTTTCCCAACCTCAATAAAAGCTCTTCATAAACCTGAGAAAGAACATGAGAATCTTCAGCTCTGTTGAAATTGATTTCGTCAAGTATTGAGATTACATCTCTCAGATTATAAGGAGATTTCATCCTGTTTCCTCTTATCTCCTGAAATATGGAGGCTATTTTCTCCTTTTCAGGAGTTCCTTTTAACGATCTAAGATAGGGAAAGAGCTTCCTGTCGATGAATGCGATTAAAATATGCTCGTTACTGTCTCGGATAGCTTTCAGTTCTTCTGAGGTGAAGTATTTCTCAAGTTCTTTATCAGATTTAGTTGCCCATGCCGACCATCGATATTCGGGATCAATTATAGGTGTGTATTCTTTTCCTTCGAACTGTGCTTCATCTTCAAATCTTTTTTCGAGGTCCTCAAAGATCTTAAGGAATATAAGCCAAGATAGCTGTTCCATGTACTCTAAAACTCCTGTAGTGCCGTCATCTCTCCTCATTATATCGCAAGCATGCCAAATTTTATTTGCCAAATCCTTACGGTTCATGGATTCACCCCTGGGCTTTCATATAATCCGTGCTCAAGCATATTTATTGCCTGCTTAAGCTTTTCCATTCCACCGAAAATTTCTGCAACACCTCTTAAATAGCCTAATTTATCGAAAGGTGGAAGCCTGAAAACTTCAGGTCTGCTTATTTGCTCCACTCCGCCAATTCTGTATTTGTCAAGCAAGGCTATTATAACTTCTCTTGCTTTATCTCCTAAAGCATCGAGAATTTGCTTCTTTTTATCTAAGAAAGCTTCTGCCCTTTGAGCTTGATATCTCGTAGATCCTAATCTGTCTGCTCGATCTCATCCCTGCTCCACCTCGCAAGAACGGCTATGGTTCCGGAGAGTACTATGATCACGGCAAACAGGGATATCCAGAGCCTTGTGAGCTTGAGGGTGTAGGCTGCTGTGAAGAGCGCGCAGAAGACGAGCAGAGCGAGGACGAGTAGCTTAACATGCTCTGAAAACTGCATGCCTCCCCCTCCTGTAGGCGTAGCACAGCACCGAAATAAGGACGAACAGCGCGGTGATGTGGGAGATAATGCTCAAAATTATCAGCAGCGCATAGAAAGCTCTGCTGGGTCTTTCGAATATGAATTCCCCGGCGCGGGAAAAAACTGTGAGGATGGTGTTGAAGATTTCATTCATCTCCGCACACCTCGCAGCTCTTCCTTCTCTTCAGAAACATGAACCCGGAATCAGCTGAATTGAAATCGATGAAGTAATAGTTCACCCGCCTGGGTTTCATCAGGTGATGCAGGAACATCCCGACTGCAGCGCTTGCGACAGAAGCTCCGGAATAGGGGATGCCTGCAGCTATGCATCCTCCTCTGTAATTGTCTCTGCTCAGATCCATGTAGCAGTTAACGCATGCACCCTCCTGCAGTCTTTCCCTGTCAACAAGGATAACATGGCCTGCTTGAGATTCATGGAACTCCAGACCCA
>JAGGXN010000163.1 GCA_021163065.1 Archaeoglobaceae archaeon
ATTTTGGGCTTTTATTTGGACATGAACAAATTTTTTAAAAGTAAAGATGAACATGGATATCTCGAGATTTTCAAGCAATTGGATAAAAGCTTAATACCCCTTGCTGAAACGATGAAAGATAAAGTGTCGGTTGTCGTTGATAGAAGTAAAAATGAACTTTACATTCATGTCAAGCTTTTTTACGATGGTAAAGTTGCCGAATCCGCATTGCAGTCTAAGCATGATAGAATAGCTTTCATAAAACTTGATGGAGAAACGATTTACGAGGATAAAAAGAAAGAAAAGTTTAGGGAATTTAGAGAAGCATTCAAACTGGATGAAATTTTAAAGGCCGCTAAGAGTATTGGAGAAAAAGAAATGAAGGAAATTCAAAAGACAATAGATGTTAACAAATTGCTCGTTGAGGAGGGCTTGTTAGGAAATTATGGAATGAATGTTGTTAAAGCTTACAAAAGTTTGATAAATAAGGGTTTGTTATCTAATGACTTGCAAACAAAAATTAAGCTTCAAGTTGCAGCGGGAATTGAAGCAAGAATGGGAGGTTCAGAATATCCAGCAATGTCTTCTTCTGGTTCAGGAAACGTTGGAATTACAGCAACAGTCCCAATAATTGTTGCTGGAGAGCACCTAAACATTGAGAAAAAAAGAGTGCTAGAAGGAATTTTAATTTCCCATATGGTTGTTAAAGCAGCATCTGATTATATCGGCGAATTATCCGCCTTATGTGGAGTTTGTAACAAATCAGCATTTGGAGCTGCTGCAGGTTTGACTTATGTACTTGGTGGTGGTAAAAAAGAGATTGAAAATGCGATAAATTATGTTGCATCGAACATAACTGGAATTATATGTGATGGTGCTAAATATGGATGTGCGTTAAAAGCCGTAACTGCTGCTTTGATAGCTTATGAGGCTGCATTAATGGCTTTAGAAGGTGTAACAATCTCTGCAGATGGTGTTGTTGAGAAAAATGCTGATGATACGCTGGAAAATCTCAAAGAGTTGTCAGTAGCCATGTCAAGTGTGGATGATGTTATAATCAAAATGATTCAAAAAGAGGTTTGATGTTTAAGTGCTATAAATGCAAGTCAACAATAGACACGCCAACTTCCTTTTGTTTGAATTGCAATACTAAAAATGCGATAGCAGCTGGAGTGTTTAGTGATACAAATAAGTTGTATGCAATATTTATTGGAATTTATAGAAATGAAACTGTTTCGTTGAAGAGATACGCTGACACTCCTTCGCATGTTTATTTTGACTTGATTGCCGAAAAATTACATAACAAAAGAATTGAAGACGTCTACGTTGGAGGTAGCAATGATGAACTTGTTGATGAGGCTTTAAATTACTTGAAGAACTCTTTATATCCATTCAAAATTTATGTTACTAACATTTTTGAAAAGAATGAATTTTTTGAGGCAATAGATAGGCATGTTAGATTGACAAAATCCCTTAAAAAAGTAAAAATAAAGTCTGAGGATAAAATTCATGGGAGGCATTCCACAATTATTGGTGGTAGGGAAGGATTGAAGCTTGTATATAAACTGGCATCATCTGAGTACGTTAAAAAGATAGTTCCGGGGGTAATAGAAAACAAAGGTACAGTTTCTGGAGGTGTTAGGATAAAGGTTACGAGGTGCGATGAGAAGGGAAACATAAAAGCTTTGCTAATAGATGGTGCTACTGTTCAAAAGTTGCATATAATTACGACTGCATCCAACAAGGAAGAAGGGGAAGAAATTCTTAAAATTTTAAGAGGTATGTTTAATTAAACGTACTTTCCCCTCCAGTAAGATGGATATACCCTTCTTTCCATTACGACTCTATCGATGTCAACAATTATTCCACTTTTAGCTTTTAAAATTTTTTCAGCATCCATTAAAGCCTTTCCTAAAGCAACCAATTCATTTTTTAGCGTGAATATGGCCACATTCTCTCCTTTCTTAACGTTCTTTTCAATGTAGCAAACGCCTTTAGCACTTAAATCAGCACCATGGCAAATTGCATCTACTGCAGTGTCTTTTATGACTATTTTGGGAATGTTTGCTAAAGCAAACTCCATTGGTTTTATTATTTGCCTCAAGTACTTTTCCTCACCCTCCTCTTTCCAAAAGATGTATGCATCTAGTAAATCGTGTAATGTGTAACACATACTTTCATCAAAACTTCCAGTTCTTATTCTTCTCAACTCCTGCATGTGTGCTCCACAGCCTAATACCTCTCCAATGTCAGTACATAGTTTTCTTATGTATGTTCCAGCTTCGGTTCTAACTTTAAATAGAACATCTCTGCCATCTATTTCGAGAACTTCTATTTTATAAATTTTCCTAATTCTAATTCTCTTCTTTACAGCCGACTTTAGTGGAGGTCTTTGGTATATTTTGCCTTCAAACATCTTCAAAACTCGATGTATATCCTCTTTTTTAACATCAGCATGTAGTCGCATCAATGTTACGTATTCCTTCTCAGATCCTTGAAGAAACTTTACAAGTTTTGTTGCATTCTCGATAAATATCGGTAAAACCCCAGTTACTCTTGGATCTAACGTGCCAGCATGCCCGGTTTTATTTACATTTAAAATCCTTCTGACCCATACAACTACTTCGTGACTACTTGGCCCCATTGGCTTGTCTATGCAAACAAATCCTTTTCTTATGTATTCCTCCATTGGCCTTTTTAGTGGGTAAACTCCAAATTCTTCACTTGTACTGCATTTCTCCTTAATTAGGAAGTTGTCTTCAAATTTAACCTCTGTTTTGTCCACAAATCGAATTATTTGGGCTTTATTAAAAACTTTTTGATGCTTTTGGTACCGCTTCAGTAATTTAGAAATTTAAAACAGATTGAAAAACTATTTAGAGAAAAACTATTTAGACTATAATCGACAAATTTTATTATAACTACGAGAAGGGAGACTGCGAACATTCAGTACATATGAAAGCTGTGCAAAAGCTTTTAGAGAGGTAATCCTATAGAAAAGGGAATGAAAGTGAAATAAATGTTGATTTAGGTTACCAAAATTTTTAAAAACACATTAAACGCCCACTTACTTAAGCTCCGGTGGTGTAGCCCGGCCAATCATTCCGGCCTTTCGAGCCGGCGACCCGGGTTCAAATCCCGGCCGGAGCATAAATCTTTAATCTGGTTAGCAATCTGATGGTTTTTATGATTGACAAAAAGGTTTTTGAAATGTTAAATGAAGTTAGCAAAAAACTGCCCAAGCTTTCTGATGGAAGGATAGATTATTCAAACTCCGATGTAGCTCCAGTTGTTACTGTTTTTGTGAGATACAATAATGAAATTTTGCTTTTGAAGAGAAGCAATAAAGTTAGAACCTACAAGGGTAAGTGGAATACAGTTGCTGGATATATTGATGAATTTAAGCCATTGAAAGAAAAGATATTGGAGGAATTGAGAGAAGAAATTGGTGTTGACGAAAATGATATTGCAAGCATTAAGTTTGGAGAACCCTATGAGTTTTTTGATGAAAAGATAAAAAAGAAATGGATTGTTTTTCCAGCCTTGGTTGAGTTGAGGAGAAAGATTGATGTAAATTTAGATTGGGAACATGTTGAATTCAAATGGATTAAGAAAGATGAGATAAGAAAATTTGACACCGTTCCAAATTTAATTGAAAGTCTTAAGAGAGCTTTGAAGGAGGAAATTTGAGGTTATTTCATAGAAACGATGATTACTGCTAAAACAACTAAGGCTGCCCCAATATATTGATTGAAGCTTAAGATTTCATTTAGCATTAAAATTGCAAAGATGTGAGAAAAAACACCTTCCATTGAGAATATTACTGCTGCGTCTGATGGCATTGTAAATTTCTGCAACCAATTTTGCATAAATTTTGCAACAACTGTTGCAAGTATGGCTGTTACAATTAAAGCGTTTATTACATCATGATTTATGTTAAACTTGACAGTTGTGAAGAGTGAAACGGGAAAGGAAAGTATAGCAACAACCAGTATTTGAATGAAAGCGAGCATAGTCGGGTTGCTCGTTTTGCTGTAATGGGAAATCATAGAGATTTCAGTTGCAAAGGCTATTGCACACATCAATATTAGAATGTCACCAATGTTAAATCCACTATACCCGGATAGCAAGAATAAGCCTACAAAGGCTAAAATCGTGCTAATAACATCTTTCAATCCAAATGAAGTTTTATAAATTAAAAAAGCTATGATTGGTGTAAAAACCACATACAACGACGTAATAAACCCAGCATTTGTCGCAGTGGTATAATCTAAGCCCAAAGTTTGAAGAGTATAACCTAAGAAAACGAAAATTCCAATTTTAAAACCATTAGCCAAAGCTTTTCCATCAAATTTTGTCTTCAAAGCAATCAAAACAGGGAGAAAAAGAATAGATGCTATTGTAAAGCGTATTGTGTTGAATGCAAATGGGGATAAATTGTTTAAGGCAATTTTTATGACTGGGAATGTTAATCCCCAGATTAAAGCGACGAAAAGCAAGCCTACATCAGCGCAAATCCTATAAGTTTTCTTTGTGGTATATTCCTGCATAGGGCGTTGTCTCTCCTGTTAGCTTTATAAACACAAGTTGCATTATCCTCGCATTCTTTTTCAACCAAATTCCATTTTCATTGTAAACTGCCAAACCAGCTTCACTCCTTCCTTCATATCCAGCATCCCACACAGCAGTCAACACGTTAGCTCCGCTCCTCACCAAAGTTGATCTAGGCCTTCCAATTGCCATTAAATCTCTGCTTAACTTCACAATCTCATTAAAACCAACCCTATAGAATCCTTTGGACAAAAATACCCAACCATCTTTAAACTCCATTTCCTCAGCTTCAGGTAGCACCCTTTGAGAGTTGTCAAAATCTATTTTTGCATCTCCCTTAAGCCTAAAAACGGATTTAAGGGTTAAATCAAAACCGTTGGGTTGTAGTTGAACATTCAAATCAATGTAATCTCTAATCAACTCATCATCAACGATTCTCTTAGCTATTTCCTGCATGTTCAAAACACTTCCATAAGGCAAGTCGTACACCTCCGAATATGGTTTTATATCGATTATTGGCGAGTTAACTAAAGCATCCAACCCCTTAACAAAAATTTTGTTATTTTCAACCTTTAAAAGCTTGACAGCAGTCATACCGATTCTGTTTGGCCTGTAAGGGCTTCTTGTTGAAAAAACACCTTTTAGAGGTTTTCTAACATCACCTTTGGGATGGACTAGGAGTTTTTCATTTGCAAGATGAAAAAAATATAAAATCCATAGGTAATTGGCTTCTTCAATACCTTTAATTGCTGGGACGTATTCTTCAAAGATTTCTATGACATTCTCATCTGCCACTCTCCCAATTGATTTTAAAACGATTTCTTTTTTGTCCACCTTATCTCCTCCACTTCATTTCTTTTAAGAAATCAACATAGTAAACGTCAAATTCCTCATAAAGTTTAAGTTTTTTTGCAATATATACTGCTAAGACATGTGCACACGGCTTTTTTCCTTTCAAATTAATCTGAAAATCGTTGCACGTGCAAAAATTATCTTCGACTATGTATTCTTCTTTTCCGACAACAACAAAGAAATCCCTATACTTTTTGACTCTATTTTCTTTCAAATAAAAAAAGGCCTTCTCTCCCCTTTTACCATAATTTAAAAGAAGAGCTTTATACAAATTGTAATCTAAGGCTTTTATAGCCTTTTCAACCTCACTCTTCACTCGCATTTGCTACGTCTATTTCGCTAAGGATTAAAGTCGTGTTTATTGCGTCAATGCCATCCAACCAGTTTAGTATTATGCTATCCTCAGGAATCTCAAGATCTTCAGGCAATCTTTCCCCCTTCAAAATCTTAACACCCATTTTTGCAATTAAATCCAAAGCCCCCTCTAAGTTTCCACTCTTTTCTTTGTTTACAGCATCTTTTAATAAAGCTGCAAAATCCTTTCTACTACTTTTTCCATCTAAATAATATCTGAAGGATTTTAGAACTGCCCTTAAACCTTCCTTTGTAAATTCAAAAAACTCATTTTTTATCTCATCGCCAAAATCAACCTTAGTATTTAACAATTCGTTCATTTTTTCTATTTCGTTAATACCTTCATTTTTCTTTATCTCTCTGTTCCTTACAGCTTTAATTATGTTAAGGCAAGCAACAACGAAATCTTCGACCATTTGATCAAATACTGCGAAGCTTTCGGCTTTTTCAGCATCTACTTCTGTTTCTCTTATTTTGTTTAGCCAGTTGTTGAATCTCTCGTCATTGTATAGTTCCATGTTAAAAGTGAGCTTAAGGGATATTAATACGTTTTTATGGATGCTTTTGCAATTCACAGCAAAGTTATTAAATAACGAATGAATTATTATCAACGATACCATGAAGCTAGAGGAACTTAGATTTGGGACTGAATTGATTAAGAGAGGATTTGCGAAGATGCAAAAAGGCGGAGTCATCATGGACGTTACGAATGCTGAACAAGCTGTAATTGCTGAGGAGGCTGGAGCCGTTGCTGTGATGGCTTTGCATAAAGTTCCTGCTGATATAAGGACTGCCGGTGGAGTTGCAAGAATGGCAGATCCAAAGAAGATCGAGGAGATTATAGATGCTGTGACCATTCCTGTGATGGCTAAATGCAGAATCGGTCATGTTATGGAAGCTAAAGCTCTCGAAACTTTGGGTGTTGACATGATTGATGAGAGTGAAGTCTTAACTCCTGCTGATGTGTTTTTCCACATTGACAAAAGAAAGTTCATTGTTCCATTTGTTTGTGGAGCTAGAAGCTTGGGAGAGGCTGTTAGAAGGATTTGGGAAGGGGCAGCGATGATAAGGACGAAAGGAGAGGCTGGGACTGGCAACGTTGTTGAAGCTGTTAAGCACATGAGGCTAATAAATTATGCAATAGCGAAGCTTGGCAAATTACCAGATGAGAAAATTTACAACGTTGCTGAAAAATATGCTGAAAGGTATCTGCAATTAGCCAAATTGGTGAATGAATCGATGTCATTGGATTTTGACAAAAATGAGCCCGTTTTTGAAGAATACACATTTGACGAAATTGTGGATGGCTTATATAGAATTTTACTTGAAATTAAAGAAATGCAAAGGTTGCCAGTAGTAAATTTTGCCGCTGGTGGTATAGCAACGCCAGCAGATGCAGCTTTTATGATGAAACTTGGAGCTGATGGTGTTTTTGTTGGTTCAGGCATATTTAAATCTTCAAATCCTCCAGAATATGCAAAAGCTATAGTTGAAGCTGTCCAGCATTACGATGAGCCTGAAGTTATTGCTGAAGTTTCTAAGGGCTTGGGAGATGCGATGAAGGGATTGGATGTATCCAAGCTTAGTGAGGAAGAAAGGTTGCAAACAAGAGGTGTATGAGAGTAGCCGTAATCGGTGTTCAGGGGGATGTTGAAGAACATGTAATTGTCACAAAAAAAGCTTTGAAAAATTTGAAAGTTGATGGAGAGGTTGTTGCTACAAGAAAGGCTGGTGTAGTTGCGAGAAGTGATGCTGTAATAATTCCGGGTGGAGAAAGTACAACGATAAGTAAGCTCATCTTTTCTAATTCAATAGCTGAAAAAATATTGCAGCTTGCTTACGAAAACAAGCCTGTTATGGGAACCTGTGCTGGATTAATTTTATTATCAAAGCACGGAGATGAGCAGGTTGCAAAAACGAATACCAAGCTTTTGGGCTTAATGGATATCTGGGTTAAAAGAAATGCGTTTGGGAGACAAAGAGAAAGTTTTCAAGTTAGATTGAATGTTAAAGGAATTGGAGATTATGATGCGGTTTTTATAAGGGCTCCAGCAATTGTTAAGGCTGAAAAAAACGTTGATGTTCTGGCAACCTTTGAAAATTATATTGTTGCCGCAAGGCAAGGTAAGATCTTAGCTTTAGCGTTTCATCCTGAGCTAACAAACGATACAAGGGTTCACGAATACTTCTTAAAACTGGCTTTTGATTAAATTTTTGATGTGGAAAATTTTTGAAGGAAAGGCAAAGAAGTATGATGAATGGTATGACAAAAATAGGGAGATCTTTGAAAAAGAAGTTAAATGCATAAAAAGCTTAATTGAAGGTAAGAAGATTATAGAAATTGGTGTTGGAACTGGCAGGTTTGCAGAAAAGCTTAAAGTTGAGATTGGGCTTGACGCAAGCTTGGACATGCTTAAGATCGCGAAGAAAAAATTAGAGGTCGTCAGGGGAGATGCTCATAACTTGCCATTCAAAAACTCAACTTTCGATTGTACACTCTTTGTTGTAACCCTATGCTTTTTAAACAATCCAATTGAGGCTTTAAAGGAAGCTCATAGAATTTTAAAAGCAAATGGATGTTTAATTGCTGCAATAGTTCCAGCCAATTCTGAATTGGGAAAGAAGTACATTGAAAAGGCAAGGCAAGGACATGAATTTTATTCTAAGGCAAAATTTTATACAATTAGAGAAATTGAAAAGATGCTTGAAAAAGCTGGATTTAAAGTTGTTGACCGGAAAAGCATTGGAGTTGTATCTGTATCGGATTTTGTCTGCATTAAAGCTTTGAAAGTGGAATAAAAATGTTGCTACCTAATTGTAAACATTTTTAATTTGAAGTTTAACAAAAAGCATGGAACATGAAAATGGGGAAAAAATTGAACCAATATTTCCAGCAAACAACGTAATAGATTTGATTGATGCATTTAGCAATACTGCGTTTAATGCAAAAAGAATGGGGGAAGCAGCTAAGATTTACAAGGAGATGGTTGAAAGCAAGTCTTTCATCTTTTTCACGATGGCAGGGGCTATGATTCCGGCAGGAATGCGTTTAATTGTTACAGATGCGATGAAAAATGGATTTTTAGACGTTTTTGTTACAACTGGGGCTAACATAGTCCATGAGGTTGTTGAAAGTTTGGGAATTGGACATTATAAAGGAGATGCGAATGTTGATGATGTAGAACTTGCAAATTCTAATATAAATAGAATATATGACGTATTCTTACCACAAAGAGCATTTGAAGAATTAGAAAACTTTGTCTCTCCAATAATTTCGGAGTTGGATGGAAAGTACACAACATTCGAGTTTTTATGGGAAATTGGAAAGAGAATCGAGGATAAAAACTCCTTTTTAAGGATCGCTTACGAAAGAAAGATTCCCATCTTTTGTCCAACGCTGCATGACTCGATTTTGGGATTACATGTGGCAATTTACAGAAAAAAGCTTGAGATTGATTTGTTTAAGGACGTTTACAGCATGCTTGATTTGTGCTATCAGAAAAAGAAGTTTGGAGTAGTTATTGTTGGTGGTGGTGTGCCTAAGAACTTTACCTTACAAGCAATGCTGTTAAATGAGGGTTTTGACTATGCCATTCAGATAACAACCGACTCTCCACATTGGGGAGGGCTGAGTGGAGCAACGTTGGAGGAGGCTAAGAGTTGGTGCAAGCTTAAAGAAAATGCTAAAGCTGTTACAGTTTACTGCGACGCCACAATAGCTTTACCTTTGATTTACTCTTACTTAAAATTTAAAGACTAAATGTATTTGCTCTTACTTTCTTTGTCTTCTCTATCAATTGCTATTAAAATTGCATACAAGGATTCTGCTAAGGCCCTTAACTTCTTTAATTCATGATAAAAAATTGTAAAACTAGCGTAAGGGTGCCCACATGGATAATCGTACTTTGTTATTGGACAGCCTTTGCAATTAAACTTCTGATAATTCAAGCAGAAGGATGTGATTTGAATGCTTACTTCTTCAACAGCCCTCAATGCTTGGACTATCGACTCCCACTTCTTTACAGCAACTTCACTTTCTGTTTTGCCTTCTTCCATCTCCTTCTTCGCATCCTCAAACGTGTAAATTTCAATTTTCTTCATATGTTCAATTAAGCATCAATGAAATTAAACTTTTAATTCTTTTAGCATAAACTATTTTAAAGTAAATCCTATTTTCTCAAGTTTTTTAATGGCTTTGGGGAGGTCTTTTTCTTTGACTAAAATGTGATCTGTGGAGTATGCAGAAATCACAAAAATACTTATTCCTTCCTCAGCTAGTGCTGTGGATATTTTAGCGATAAAGCCAACGAGTTCAAATGGCAATTCAAGATCAAAAGTTATGATCTTCCAATCTCTTTCAATAGCCAATACTTCATCTACACATTCATCAACTTTGGATTGATCCATAACAACTGTAATCTCGTTTTTATCGCAAACAAAGGCAAAAGCATTCTGGAAAATTCTCATAGATTTTATTTTAGCCTTTAATATCGCAAATTTTTCACTCCAAACATAGATTTTATTGAAACTTTTAGGCATATACGTTATCACAAGCTTGAGCTTGATATTTATTCTCTTAAGAAATTGTTATATCTCTTTATAGTCATTTAGGTAAAAGTGAACTGCCAAAAAATTTCAAAAATTTTTAATAATAGATTCTTAACAATTGCTTGGTGATAAAATGATTATTTCCGGAGAAGAATACGTAAAAAGACTGAAAAGCTATGATAGAGAGATATATGCTAAAGGCGAAAAAGTAGATTTTGACCATCCAAATGTAAAGCCAGTTGTAAATGCAATAGCATACACCTATGAATTAGCTAAGAAGAATGATGCGTACAAACCATATTCTGATTTGGTTGGTGAGGAAGTAAACAGGTTAAACTACGTAAACAAAACTCCTGAAGACTTAATTGCCAGATATGATTATCAGAGGGAATTGAGTTTGCGTTTGGCAACATGCAATTATAGATGCACGGGTTGTGATGCGATAAATGCTCTCTATCCAGCAACTAAAGCCTTAGATGAAAGATTAGGCACGGATTACCATCAAAGATTTTTGAGTTTGTTAAAAGAGATCCAAAAAAATGATTATGCATGTACAGCAGCTTTGACAGATACAAAAGGTGATAGAAAAAAGAGGCCAAAGGAGCAAAGAGAAGCTTACGTTCACGTTGTTGAGAAGAGAGATGATGGAATAGTTGTCAGTGGTGCAAAGATTCATCAAAGTGGTGCTTTGGCTGCTGATGTAAACTTTGTTCTGCCAACTCAAACATTTAAAGAAGGCGAGGAAGAATTTGCTTTAGCTTTTGCGGTGCTACCCGAAGATGAAGGAGTGATGTATGTTTTACAAAATACTGGTGTACAGGCTAAGTTTAGGGAAGGTGGAGAATTTGAGATGGGAAATCCAAAGTATGGCGATAGAACAACTTGCATGGTTATTTTTGATGAAGTTTTTATTCCTTGGGAGAGGGTCTTTGTTTTTGAAGATTTAAAAGCTGTGAGAGATGTTTTAACGTATTTTGCCATCTCTCACAGATGTGCAGGAGCTGCATGCAAAGCTGGATTTATTGATTCTATGACCGGAGCAGCAAGTCTAATGCTCAAGGCAAATGGATTAGAGAACGTGCCTATTTTGAGACAGAAACTTGGCGAAATGGTTGGAGTTAGTGAAGCAACCTACGCAATTGCAATCGGTGCAGCAGCAAAGGGTTACGATGCTAAAGGCAGTTGGCAGCCAAATCAATTAATGGCAAACGCTGGGAAAATTGTAGGGGTTGAGGGATTTAACAAGGTGATAATGCATTTAGCAGACATTGCTGGTGGTATTCCTGTCACAGCCCCATCAGAGTTTGATTTAAAAAATGAGAAGCTTGGCAAGTACTTGCAAAACTATTTGAAGGCGAGTGAAGATTTCACGGCTGAAGAAAGGCTAAAGATAATAAAGTTCATCGAGTTCTGGGTTACAAGCTCGCATTTGCTTGGTGCAATTCATGGTGGTGGCTCTCCAGCAGCTTCGATTATATTCTTGCAGTATTTGGCTGATTTGAAGAGCAGAGAAGAAGCTGTTAAGAACAACTTAGATCTTTAATTTTTTGATTTAGGAATTTTTTGTTTTTCCATGTTAGCTGGCTCTCATACTGATTAGGTTAACCATAACTTTCAACTAGCAATGTTATCTAACCGATCAAAAAACAATCGAGAAATTTTAAAGTATGTGCAACAAATTTACAACATGAAACTTGAAAAATCAGAGGATCTTTACAGAGAGGCAATTAATCTGATGCCTGGAGGTGTAAGCAGTCCTGTGAGAGCAGTAAAACCCTTACCATTCTACACGGCTTACGCAAGAGGTTCCAAGATAGTTGATGTTGATGGTAATGAGTATATTGACTATTGCATGGCTTATGGACCACTCATCTTGGGACACGGCAACGAAGTTGTAAAGGAGGCGATAACAGAGCAAATTGAGAAGGGATGGCTTTATGGAACGCCAATAGAGTTGGAAGTTAAGTATGCCAAACTGATAACCAAGCTTTATAAGTCAATAGACATGTTGAGGTTCGTTAATACCGGAAGCGAGGCGACAATGGCTGCTTTAAGGCTTGCTAGGGGCTACACTAAAAAGAACAAGATTGTAAAAGTTGAAGGCAGCTTTCATGGCGCTCATGACTCGGTTTTGGTTAAGGCTGGGAGCGGGGCAACAACACATGGCATTCCAAATTCTGCTGGAATACCTAAAGAATTCGTGAAGAATACGTTGCAAGTTCCATACAATGATTTGGAGGCTTTGAATATACTTGAAAAAGATAAAGACATCGCTGCATTAATACTGGAGCCTGTAATGGGTAATTCTGCCTTGATACTGCCTGAAAAAGACTATTTGAAAGAAGTAAGGAAGATTACCAAAGAAAACGATGTTTTGCTAATATTTGACGAAGTTATAACGGGCTTTAGGCTCGCTTTGGGAGGGGCGCAAGAGTACTACAACGTTGAACCGGATTTAACAACCTTAGGTAAGATAGCTGGTGGTGGATTGCCAATTGGAATTTTTGGAGGGAAAAAAGAGATAATGGAAAGAGTAGCCCCTTCTGGAGACGTGTATCAGGCTGGAACGTTTAGTGGAAATCCTTTAACGTTAACTGCTGGCTATACAACCGTTAGATTTTTGATAGAAAACAATGTCCATTCAAAGATCAACAAGACGACTGAGGAAATCGTTAAAGGGATTAAACACTGGATTGAAGATGGAAAGAGAGAATGGGAGGTTGGAAGCATAGCTTCAATGTTCTGCATATACTTTGGTAAAAAGCCAAAAAATTACAACGATGCTTTAAATCTCGATAAGGACAAATTCATCGAGTTCTTTTGGGCTATGCTCAACAATGGTGTGTTTTTGCCCCCATCCCAGTATGAGACCTGCTTTGTTTCTTATGCTCATGAAAAGGAGGACGTTGAAAAGACTTTAGAGGCATTAAAATGCGTAGAATTGTAGTTGGAACAAGAGGGAGTAAGTTAGCATTAGCTCAGGCGGAGAAGGTTGTAAAGAAATTGGAAGAAGAAGGTTACAAGCCAGAAATCAAGATAATCAAGAGTATGGGAGACATAATGAGAGATAAGCCTCTACACGAGTTTAAAGGGGTTGGGGCGTTTGTTAGGACACTTGATTCAGCTTTAGCTGATGGAAAGGTTGACATCGTCGTTCACAGCTACAAGGACGTTCCGAGTGATAGAATCAAAGGGACGGTTATTGCAGCGGTTCTTGAAAGGGAGAGTCCATGTGACGCTTTTATTTCGAGAAACGGCAAAACTTTGGATGAATTGGAGAACAATTCGGTAATTGGGACTTCAAGTTTGAGAAGGAGAGCGCAACTTAAAAGATACAGGGAAGATTTAAGATTTGAAAATTTGAGAGGAAATTTGGATACTAGGCTAAGAAAGCTGAAAGATGGTTTGTACGATGCAATAGTTGTGGCTGAGGCTGGATTAATCAGATTAAATCTTGTCGATAAAATAGATTGTCAAAGGCTAAATCCTGAAATCTTCGTGCCATCAGCAAATCAGGGAATAATAGCCGTTGCAACAAGAGTTGGAGAAGAGGATTTGGTTTTGTTCATGAACCATGAAAAAACGGATTTGGAGGCCAAGGTTGAGAGGGAAGTCATCAAAGGTTTGGGAGTTGGATGTGCAGTGCCAGTTGGAGTTTACGCAGAGTTGAAAGGTAAGGTAAAACTGATATGTGAGATTTTGGATAAAAAATACATTAGGGTAGAGGAGAAATTTAGCAGAGAAAATGCGGTTGAAGAGGCTAGAGAGGTAGCGGAAAATTTGAGGGGTGAGATTTACGGACAATGATAAAGAATGCAAGGTTTACATTGTTGGAGCAGGTCCAGGAAAACTGGATTTACTCACTAAGAGAGCTGAGAAAATAATAGAACAGGCGGACGTGATTTTATATGACGAGTTGATTGGTGAGATAAAGGAGTTCATAGAGAAAAACAAAGCTGATGCAATTTTGGTAGATGTTGGGAAGAGGAGTGGAAAGCACAAAAAGAGCCAAGAGGAGATAAATCAGCTAATTTTAGATTATGCAAAGAAAGGATACAAAGTTGTCAGGCTTAAAGGTGGTGACCCATTCATTTTTGGGAGGGGTGGAGAGGAAGTTGAATTTTTAGCAGAGCATGGAGTAAAATTTGAAGTCGTGCCAGGCATAACATCAGCAATCGCTGTTCCAACAAAAGCAGCTATCCCTTTAACTCACAGAAAGTTTGATCCAGCTTTGGTTTTCATTACTGGCAGAGAAGCTAAAGAGAGGATTAATTGGAGGGCTTTAGCTGAGTTAAATGCGACCATCGTAATCCTAATGGGTGTAGGAAAGCTGAAGGAAAACTGCAAAAAGTTGATTGAGAACGGAAAAACCCCAGAAACGCCAGTAGCAATAATCGAGAAGGGGTTTAGCAAAGAAGAAAGAGTTATTGTTGGAAATCTTGAAAATATTAGTGAGATTGCAAAGAACAAAAACGTAAAACCACCAGCAATCATCGTTATAGGTGAGGTTGTTAAACTTAGGGAAAAGTTGAAGGATTTTTTGTGTTTTATGGACTAGTCTGTTTCTTATTTTAACTATCTTAACCCTAACTTTAAATAAAATTTGTTTGTTAAAAAAATTAAAAAATTTAAGTTATTAATTTGTTATGAAAATAATGAATATTGAAAAGCTCAGATGTTGGGAAACGTACGTCATATTCCTTATTATCGGTATTATTTCACCTCCAGCAAGTATGTTCATACTTCCAAACTTTCTTAGGTTGGAAGGGGTAATGCAACTGTACGCTGCTTTGACTTTCAACTTAATTTTAATAGCCTTGGCATTCTACTTTTTAACAAACTCTTTAACTACAGTTTTTAAAGCAGTGGGCATGTATTTACCACTCTTCTTTCTGTTGTTTCTGGGTTTTTCCAATTACACTTTTTCCAATCCACTCTTAACTTTCATAATCTTGCCAATTTTTATGATTCTGCCCATCCTTTCGCGATTTAAGAGATCGGAGAATATCACAATAGCCGGAATCATTTCATTAACAATACTAACGTCTTTCCTCGTTTTTATGGCTTTTCTTGGTTATGCAGCACATCAGCATTACACTGCCAAATACATTCACGTCAGCAAGCTTGAACTTCCTGAATACTATGTCAACCTTACTGACAAAATCGATGAGTTTGCGTCTCTAAAAGAATTAAATTTTAGTCAAGAGTATATAAACGCCGAAATGTCTTTGACTGAGATGGCAGAGTTGGAAGAGTTAGCGTCAAGGTACACAAAATCGGGAGATGCATTCTTCTACGCTAAAGTGGATGGAAATTACTTCAAAGTCTGGCTGATCAAACTTGTTGGCGTTGAGATTCTGACAAAA
>JAGGXN010000017.1 GCA_021163065.1 Archaeoglobaceae archaeon
ACATAAAGTTTGAAATTAAAGAATTTGCTGTTTAAATTACTGTTTAAATTACAAAGACTTCTCCATTCTTTGGAGCGTATGCTTCAACACCAATCTCGTTTCTAATCCAGCTTGCAAATTCCTCAGTATTTTCTCCATGAACTGCGAAGATTATTTCTGCACCCCTATCTACAACTTCTCTAACGTATTCTTTGAGCTGCCTATCGTCTGCATGGGCTGAGAAGTCGTACTGCTCTACTTTCATTTTAAGCTGTACGGTCTTATTTCCCAAATTGATAATCCCTCTCTCTAAGGCCAACTCTCCATTTGTTCCTTCAACTTGGTATCCAGTAAGCAAAATCCTTGATTTTTCATCATTATACAGTCTGGATATGTAAAATAAAGCTGGCCCTCCATTTAACATTCCAGCAGTAGTTACAATTACAGAAGGGTCTTCTAAGACATCTTCTCTCTTTCTCCATTGAACTGGAATTGCCTTTCTCAAAGCTTTTCTCAAACTTTTAGCATTCCTTACATATTCAGGATATTTTTCGAGTATTTTACCAACTTCCTTGCCCATTCCATCAACGTAAGGGGTAATTCCATACTTTTCTAAAATCATTAAAACTTCCTGCGTTCTTCCAACTGCAAAAGCTGGAATTATTGCGTGCCCACCAATGTCAAGTGTGTCTATAATAGCTTCAACAAAAGCCTTTTCCAACTCTTTTCTATTAGGATGTTCAACACCGAAGTACGTGCTTTCAACAATTGCTATGTCTGTTTCTGGATAGTTTGTGTCTGCTTTCTCAAGCAACTTCGTTTCCTCAAGCTTAATGTCTCCAGAGTATAAAATATCAACATCTTTTGACAAATGAATACTTGCACTGCCTGGAATATGCCCGGCATCGAAAAAGGTTATCTCCCATCCGTTTATAATGAAAGGCTCGTTATATTCAACATCAACTGTATTGCTCTCAAATTGCCTAAATTCCCTTTTTGAATATGGAGGGACCTCCATTAGTTTCATTGAATCTTTTAGTAATATGTGCGTCAATTCTGCAGTTGGTGGAGTCATGTAAACCTTAGGGTCGTAATCCATTAAGTTTGGTGCTACACCAACGTGATCGAGATGGCCGTGGGAAATTAAAATTGCTTGTGGTGAAATACCATTTAACGGAAATTCCGGAGGTTCTGAGGGTTTTAATCCATAATCAAGAATGATAGAGTCAACTGCTACTGCAGATCTTCCTACTTCCCTGCATCCTCCTAGAAATTGTATGACAGTCATTCTCAGTTTCTTTGTTTAGTCTGAATAAATACATTTCGGTAAAATAATCTTAGCTGCTTTAATTTAAATGTACTAAAATTTAACAATTTAACGTTAATAAAATGCATTTAATTTAAAAGCATTGACATTGTGTTGGAAGGAAATTGTTATAAAAGATAAAGTAAAGTTTAGACATGGCTTACGAATTTCAGCTTTTGTTGAGACACATTTTAGAATTTGGGGTTTCTTGGACGCCAAATCAGGAAATAGTATACAGAGATAAGGTTAGATATACATACAAGGATATGTACGATAGAGTGCATAAATTGGCAGCAGCCTTAAGTGAATTGGACGTTAAAAAGGGAACTAAGGTGGCAGTTTTAGATTGGGATTCTCATCGCTATCTTGAATGTTACTTTGCAATCCCGATGATGGGGGCTATTTTGCATAACGTAAATGTAAGGCTCAGCCCAGAAGACATGCTTTACACAATGCAACACGCAGAAGACGAAGTCGTTCTGGTTTTTGAAGATTTTGTACCCTTAATGGAAAAATTGAAGGATAAATTGCCAAGTGTTAAGCATTACATAGTTATGACCGATAGCAGCATGCCAGAAACAAGCTTAACGGACTTAGAGTATGAGGAATTGCTAAAAAAAGCTGGAAGTTATGAATTTGAAGATTTTGATGAAAATACGATTGCAACCCTTGGTTATACAACTGGAACTACTGGGTTGCCAAAGGGAGTTTACTTTACACACAGACAGCTCGTTTTGCATACCTTAGTAGAGTCAATAGCATTTTCGGCTTATGAATCTCCCGTTAGATTCAGATCAAATGACGTTTACATGCCTTTAACACCGATGTTTCACGTTCATGCCTGGGGTGTGCCATATACAGCTACAATGCTTGGTGTAAAGCAAGTTTATCCAGGTAGATATGAGCCTGAGATGTTACTGAAATTAATAAAACAGGAAGGCGTTACATTCAGCCATTGTGTTCCAACAATCTTGCACATGATTGTAAATGCCTTACCAGAAAACATTAGGCTTGATGGTTGGAAAGTGGTCATTGGTGGAGCAAAATTGCCAAAAGGTTTGGCGTTAAAAGCCATGGAAAGGGGAATTGAAGTTATGGCTGGCTATGGAATGTCTGAAACGTGCCCGCTTTTAACGGTTGCAAATTTAAAACCAGAGTTGCTGAGTTTGGATGAAGAAAAGAAAGTCGATTATCTGATCAAAACTGGTTTTCCAGTTCCGTTTGTCTATCTAAGGGTTGTTAAAGAAAACTGGGAGGACGTTGAACCAAATGAGAAAGATATGGGTGAAATTGTTGTTAGAGCACCTTGGTTAACAAAAGAATACTACAAAGATGAGGAGAAAACAAAAGAGCTTTGGGATGGTAATTGGATGCACACTGGCGATATTGCAGTAGTTGATGAGTACGGTTACATAACAATAGTTGACAGGATTAAGGATGTCATAAAAAGTGGTGGAGAGTGGATTTCCTCACTGACTTTAGAGAATTTGATCAGCCTACATCCAGCAGTTTCAGAAGTTGCCGTTATTGGCATTCCAGATGAGAAATGGGGCGAGAGACCATTGGCAATTATCGTGCCAAGTAAGGAAGTGAGTGAGGATGACATAAAGCAGCATTTGATGAAGTTCGTTGAAGAGGGAAAAATTAGTAAGTGGGCGGTTCCAGAAAAAATAGAGTTTGTCAAAGAATTGCCAAAAACGAGTGTTGGTAAGATAAATAAGAGGGAACTGAAAGAAATGTTTAAGAAACAACTTTAAATTTCTAATATTTTTAAGCTTTAGGTATAACGTGGAAGTTAAACAAAAATGATTAAATAAATTTAATTAAAAAGTAAATTTATGAAATGTATTCACGATCCAGTGGTAGAGTGCATTTACGAAAATGAAAAGGATAGGGATTGTTTTAAATGCCCTATTTATGAGGCTTTAGCAAAAGATTATCCTCATTGAAAAATTTCAAAAACATAAAATATCAGCGTTGTAAATTCTAAGCATGTTGTCTCTAATCGTAATTTTAGCGATTATAGCTGGGCTTTACATGGCTTGGAATATTGGTGCTAACGATGCTGCAAATTCAATGGCAACATCATATGGAAGTGGGGCTTTAACACTCAAACAAATCATATTCATTGCAGCACTCCTTGAATTTTTTGGAGCAGTGTTGGCGGGGCATAGAGTTACAAGCACGATAGCTAAGGGCATCGTACCAATTCAGCTTATTGATCAGCATTTAGTAGCAATAGGGGCTTTGGCAGCACTACTATCTGCAGGATTTTGGATAACCCTGTCAACTTACTATCATTTACCAATTTCAACGAGTCATTCAATTGTTGGGGCGATGCTCGGTTTTGGCCTTGCAGCTGTATCGCAAGGCTATATAGAATTATCTGACATCAAATGGATTGTCATGGCCAAAATTATAGCAAGTTGGGTAATCTCTCCATTATTTGGAGCTTTTATGGCTTTTTTAATCTTTACAATTATTAAAATAACAATGCTGGATAGGTATAGAGTAGACAAGATAGAACA
The DNA here is from genome assembly GCA_021163065.1 of Archaeoglobaceae archaeon. Lineage (GTDB taxonomy): Archaea > Halobacteriota > Archaeoglobi > Archaeoglobales > Archaeoglobaceae > B5-G16. Next base: position 3,814 of record JAGGXN010000017.1, read on the forward strand.
TGTTTTCAGATATTTGCAAGTTTTGACTGCTTGTTACGTTGCCTTTGCCCATGGCAGCAATGATGTTGCAAACGCCACAGGTCCAATTGCAGCAGCCTTAGGATTTTTAGGGCAAGAGACGCCTGTATGGGTTTTGGCCATAGGTGGTTTGGGGATAGCATTTGGCATAGCCACATGGGGTTATAGAGTAATTGAAACTGTTGGAAAGAAAATAACTGAACTAACATACACAAGAGGTTTTTCTGCTGAATTTGCAACAGCAACTACTGTATTGTCAGCATCTATGTTGGGAATGCCAATATCGACAACTCACACCCTAGTTGGAAGTGTCATCGGTGTTGGCTTAGCTGGTGGTATAGCAAGTGTTGATTTAAGTGTTGTGAGAAAAATTATTATATCTTGGCTAGTAACTGTACCGGTAGCTGCTGGATTATCAATAGCACTATACACTGTAATGGTGATTGCATTATGAAGTTCATAAGAAGTGTGACAGATGTATTTGGATACTCCCCATTTAAAGCTCTTAGACTGCATGCTGAAATTTGTGGTAGAGCTGTTGGTTTACTCCAAAAACAATTTCATGCTTACAGAAAGGGAAACTTTGAAGAGGTAGAAAAACTAAGGAATGAAATAGACGATCTTGAACATGAAGCAGATAATATAAAAGATGAGATTAGGAGTAATATAACAAACTCCCTAATGTTGCTTGTCGATAGACACGATTTGTTGAATTTCCTAACGATACAGGATGAAATAATAAATTATTGTGAACATGTTGGGCATATGCTAACATTTAGAAAAATAAAAACAGCTCCTAAAGATATATGGGATGAATTTGATATTTTACTTGCGAAAATAATGGAGGCAGTAAATGAATATGAAAAATTGATGGATCACATTGCAACTTTAGTTGCATCATCTTTCAGCAAAAAAGAGGTTGCTGAAGCTTTGTTGCATGTTCCAGAAATTGAAAATCTGGAACATGAGTGTGATATGATTCAAATAGGTTTGCATACAAAGCTATTTAATGCAGACAACATGCATCCACTTGATGCCCATTTAATGATAGAGTGGGTTGTACACCTTGGAGAGATTGCAAACAATACAGCAAGGGCTGCCGATAGATTTAGAATAATGGTTTTAAGCAGGTAATTGTTTTAAGGTATCACATTTCATTGCAAGTTCCGTTGACATGGAGTTTCTCGCTTTTTTAACAAGTTTAGAATATTCAACAACCACTTCCAAATTATTGCTTGGCTAACATTAACTCCAAGAAAATCCTCTTTGCTATTTGTCGAGAGCACTAAAGTATAAAAAATAGGGGGAAAATTAAGGAAAAAGTGAGAAGTATGGATTGAAAAGAATTTATCGATTAAAGCAAGTTGCGTAAGCTTTTTAATATACAAGTCCATAAAAAATTGTATGAAATTTAACTTTATAAAATTTCGCTTTAACTCCAATTTG
>JAGGXN010000023.1 GCA_021163065.1 Archaeoglobaceae archaeon
CCTCGTGGTCTCGATAGACTCTCATTAATACTTCCCAATGTTTTATCTCAAAGCTATTCCTCCAGTAAAACCATTCAATCAATTCTACACTTCAAAATCCTCCGAAGATTACATCATACTATTTTTTCAGCTAAAAATTAAAGCTTTTTTCGTTTTCGTATTTTCCCCGCTAAACCCAGTGGATCGTAAATCCTTGGATCAAGTATTCCCTCACCAAAAATTGACACCATTGTGTGGGTTTTCAATACATGTTGCTTCAACTCATCTTTACTTTCAAAAGACTTTCCACAATATCGGCATTTTACCATACTACTAATACACTTAACTTGGTTCTTATTAAGCTTGTGGTTTCTTAAAACATTTCAGCAGTCCAAAAACTTTTAAACCTATAGCAGTCTTAAAACATGGGCAAAACGATCGCAGAAAAGATATTGAGCGAAAAGAGTTGTAAAGACGCTTATGCTGGAGACATAGTAATTGCAAAGCTTGGCCAAATCGCATTGCAGGATTGAATGACTTCATTAACAATAAGACTGTTGATGAATCTAGTGTCGAAATTAATGCCACAAAAACAAATGCGCTTCTTTGTTGACTATGCTTCACACCCCCCTAAGAAAGGAGTTGAACAACGACCAAAAATTCATTAAGGAGTTTGGAGAGAAAATTGGGGCTAACTTCAATAATCCCGTGAGGATATAATCCATCAACTAATGGTTGAAAAACACATAAATCCCGGAGACTTTATTGTTGGTATAGATAATCATACACGTACTTATTGTGCTTTAGGGCATTTGCAACTGGTATGGGTTCGACGGATGTCGCAATCGCAATTGCTTCGGGAAAGAACCGGTTTAGGTTTCCTGAAACCTTTAGAATCAATGTGGATGGAGAATTCAAGAAAGTGCATACCCAAAGGATTTGATTTTGTGGATTACTGGCAAACTGGGAGTTGATAGGGTAATATACAAGGCTTTAGAATTTCATGGTGATGCTATCGACAAGATGGATATGAATGGAGAGTTAACAATAGCCAACATGGAGAAACCCATGCTTACATTTTCCTTAGAGAAGTTAAATACAGCGAAAGTAAGCCAGAAGTAGTTTTGATAGAGGATTCTAGTATCCGAAAATTATTTCCCACTCCAACAAACCCTTGTGTGAAACTCGATGAAAAAGCGATAAAATGGATAATCGGAAAAAATGGGAATACCAACCAGAATAATGGCAGAAATTGAAGAAATCTCAACAAGAAGAGTAAACCATCCTCAAACGAATGGAAAAATAGAGAGGTTCTATGAAACTTTAGAAACTAAGATGAAGTATTTTGATTCCATAGATGAATTTATTGTTTATTGAGTGGTATAACTAAAGAAGACCACATATGAGTTTAAATCTGGATGGACTTAGCCTTATCAGACTTTTCTTAGAAAGTTACCTCCCAAAAGGGTTTTTGACTATACGTGGAGGTGGTTTGATGGCGGGAAATAATTTTAGGAAACTTACACATTTGTTTTTTTTTTGCGTTTTTTTTGGCTTTCTCCAAAAAACAAATCGATGAGACGTTACGCTGTAAAGATTTATAAATTTAAATAGCCTATTGCCTTTCATGAGAATTGCAATTTTGTGCTGAAAAAATAAGAGACGAATCCTGCATTGCTTGTGCTAAGTGTTTTAAGGCGATAAACGAAAAAGCTGGTTCATTCAAATCGATTGAAGATGAAATAGAAGTGGTTGGGATCGTAGGCTGTGGTGGATGTCCAGGATTAGTTATGCCAAAAATGAATTTGTTTAAGACTTGTTTAGAATCATTAAACATGGATTTTGACAAGCTATTTATAGGAACGTGTGTTGTTACAGCAATTGATACTGGAAACTGCCCAATTGAAGACTACGTAACTTTAAAAACGATGCTGGAAAACAAATTTGGTAAAGAAGTAGTTATAGGAACGCATCCTTGGTAAAATCAGTCAATATCTATTCTCTTTATTTCTTTCCTTATTTCCTTTAATTCTTTCTCCAATTCTTCCAATTTCTTTAGTCTTGAATCTATAAGGCATTTAAAAGCCAACAAAACTTCCTTGGATGCATTGAGCATGTGATTTCTAAATTCTTCTGGTATAAAATCATCTAGTGTTGGAACCTTGATTTTTACCTCTTTCATGTATTTCACCAAACTTTATTTTTAATTCACCATTGATAAAGTTTGCCCCGATTGGTTCTTTTAATGCTAAGGATTGAGGCAAAAATACTATCCTCTTCCACTGTTTAGCAACTATAATCAATTCTTCTCCCCTCTTTAACAGCTTTAATTCTTGCTTAGATGCAAAAGGAACTTTTATCTTTAAAACGAAATGCCCATTTTCCTTCTCTATACTCATTGGCTTATCTAAATAGAAGATTTTTGTGGGATCTTCATTTCCATAGAGTTCATCACAAAGTTCATAAAGCTTATCTCCTACGATTTCAGTATCTTTAAAAGGCACTTTAAAGATTGGAACAGGAAACCTGCTTGAAATTTCTTCTAAATACTTGTTTTGCAACTCTAGCCATTTTGAAAAATAATCACCCGCCTGAGTTGGAAAGATTTTGTTCACTATTACGCAATCAACTCTATAGCCAAAGAGATTCAAGTATGTAAATGCTCTTTCAGATTCTCTAATAACCATCTTTTCCGGATTCATTACGATCCTTACACTTGTGTCTTCTTTTTCCAAAATGTTCTTTAACTCTCCTATTTTTGTGTACAATTCCTGAATTTTGTTTAAAACTTCCTCAGATGGTAAAGGCGTATCTACCAATGGCTCCGCAATTGGTTTTATAATTTTCAAAAGCTTTTTCTCAATTCCAAAAAATCTGTTCATATACCATCTTGCAACCTCTGGAACGCTTAACAGCCTTAATGTTTCGCCTGTAGGGGCACAATCTAAAATTATAACATCGTAACGCCCTTCTTTGTAGTATCCAAGCAAATGCAATAGACTTGCCAGTTCATCAAACCCTGGAAAGATCGCTAGTTCTTCTGCAATAACATCATCTATACCTTGTGACTTAAAAAAGATAGATAGGTATTCTTTAATGACATCCCAATGTTTTTCCAATTCATATTCTACGTTAACTTCCATACCATATAGATTTTCATCTATTTTTGTTGGCATGGGATCTAACTCCATTTGAAAAGAATCAGCCAAACTATGAGCAGGATCAGTTGATATCACAAGCGTCTTGTACCCAAGTTTTGACGCTTTTATAGCTGTTGCTGCAGCAATTGTTGTCTTTCCAACTCCTCCTTTTCCCGTAAACAGTAAAATTCTTGGCATCTAACAACATTTGATTTGCTGGTATTAAATTTAACTCAGCTAAAGATTTTGCTCAAAGCCTCTTTGACAGATACGTTTTTGTAAAGCACATTGTAAAGGTTGGTAAACAATGGAAATTTATCCAAAGTTATAGCGCCATCCTTTTCCAGCTGTTTTAATAGCATATAGGCTTTTTTTGCATTGCTATATCCTTCAATAACACCAACACCCATACGTTTTAACTCATTCAATGCATCATTGATGTTAAAGCCTTTGCCAAGCAACTCTCCAAGCATTCCATTTCTACCACCCCTAAATGTGGCTATTAGGTCTCCAAAACCAGATAGTCCAAACACTGTCTCCTTTTTGCCACCAGCAGCTTCCACGAATCTTGCTATCTCCTTTATTGCCATCGTTGCTATAACACCCTTTGCATTGCTCATCTCGACCTTAGATAATTGTTCATACCCTCTAATCCATGCAATGGTTATTGAATAAACATTCTTCAATGCTGCCGTAATTTCAGCCCCAATTATATCATTAGAAATTTCAACACGATAGTATTCATTTTCAAAATACTTCGCAATTTTTGATGCATCTCCAAGGCTGCTAAAAACAACCTTTGTTGGCATTCTGTTTGCCACTTCCCTTGCAATTGACGGCCCAGTTATAGCAACGATTTTCTCCTTTAAACTTGGCTTAATTGTCCAAAGAGTCTCTGGAATTGTCATAACTTTGCCATGTTCCAAAAAACCTTTTGAAATCGTTATTAATGTAGAGTCTACTTTATCTTTGATTTTTTCAAAGACTGGTAAAACTCCATCGGTGCTTACTGCCAATAAAATTACGTCTGAATCTAAGACTTCTTGCAATTGCTCTGGATAATATATTTCAATTTCTGGCAGTGAAACACCAATTCTCGGATGCTTTTCGCCTTTTTCAATTTTTTTCAATATTTCAACATCGTATTCCGTTCCCCAAAGCTTAACATCAACACCATTATCGTAAAGCGGAATAACCAACGCAGAACCCATTGCTCCAGCGCCAAGTATTGAAACTTCCATATTAAATGTTTAATTTTACTATTATAAATTGATTATTGTTGTTTTTCGTAAAAATACAATCTTTTTTCGATCCTTATTAATTTTAAAAATAAGGCATTCAACTAAATGCAAAAGACAATAAAATATTTAAATATATTTGAGCTATAAAGATATGAACCAATTTTTAAAAAGTTGTAGAATAGTCATTACAAATAGGAATTCTTAAATAGACTAACAAAAAAGTGATTTATGGTGATAGAATGAGTTTAGTGGATTTATACAAGGAGTTTATAGAACTAACAAAAATGGAGAACAATGAAGAAAAAGAAAAAGCATTGAAAGAGTTCTTTGATAAACTTAACACAATGCAATTACCCGAACACTTTAATTGGGCTGAGGAGATTTTCGACGGAATACATGTAAAAGAGAGGGGAGACCAAACAGCTTTACTTTGGGTAAACATAGATACATGGGAGGAAAAGAAATACAGTTATGAAGAATTTGCTGCTGAAGGTAACAAACTTTTGAATTACCTAAGAAAACATGGTGTTGACAAGGGAAATAGCTTATACATGATGCTTCCCCTTTTCCCAGAGATTTGGTTTGGGACTTATGCTCATGTTAAAGGCGGTATTGTTGGCATCCCCACCGCAACAACAATGACTACAAGAGATTTGGAATTCAGATTTAAGACTTATCCTCCAGATGCCGTAATTGCAGATGAAGCTTCAGCAAAATCTATAGATGAGGCTTTAGAGAAAACCAGTGTAAAACCAAAGGTTAAGATCGTAGTTGGAGAAAGGGGTGGATGGGACAGTTATGATGTTGTAAGAAAAGAGAGTTCAGAGGCTTCTGCAGCACAAACAAAAGTTGATGATCCAGTTTTCTGCTTCTTTACGTCTGGTACAACTGGATTACCAAAAAGAGTTATTCACACCGCAACATCTTACCCCCTTGGACATCTGTCAACGGCATATATCATTGGAATTAGACCTGGAGACATACACAACAACTTAAGCCAGCCTGGATGGGCAAAGTATGCTTGGAGCTCGTTTTTTGCACCATTAATTGTAGGAGCCACAGCTACTGGGTTCTACTACGCAGGTAGGTTAGATGGAGATAGATACCTTGAGGCTGTTGCAAAATACAAGGTAAATACGTTCTGTGCTCCACCTACTGCTTGGAGGTTGTTCATGCTGTCTGACTTGAGTAAATTTAACTTTGAGGCGTTAAGAGAAGTCGTCAGCGCTGGAGAACCATTAAATCCAGAGATATTTGAGAAATGGAAGAAATATACAGGAACAGAGATTAGAGATTTCTATGGGCAGACAGAATCTACTGCAATGATTGGAAATCCGCCTTGGTATAGTGGTGGAAAGATCATCCCAGGTTCTTTTGGACGCCCAACGTTTATGTACGACATGACGTTGGTTGACGATGACGGTAACGAAATAACAAAGCCTGGTGAAGAGGGACATATTGTTGTAAAACTTGATAAATGGAGAGCAATTGGATTATTTAAAGAGTACATGGGCAATCCTGAGAAAATGAAAGAAGTTTTTGTTGGAAACTACTACTACACAGGAGATAAAGCCTATTTTGACGAAAACGGATACTGGTGGTTTGTAGGAAGAGCCGATGATGTAATAAAATCATCAGATTACAGAGTTGGTCCATTCGAAGTTGAAAGCGCATTAATTGAGCATCCGGCAGTTGCTGAAGCTGCTGTAGTAGGAAGCCCAGATCCAATTAGATATCAACTTGTCAAAGCATTCGTAATTCTAAAGCCGGGATACGAACCTTCAAGAGAGCTTGCATTAGAGCTGTTCAAGCATTGTAAGAAAATATTAGCCAAGTACAAGATCCCAAGGATTATTGAGTTTGTACCAGAAGTTCCAAAGACAATAAGTGGAAAGATAAGGAGAATTGAACTGAGAAAGATGGAAGAGGAGACAAAGAAGAAAGGTATCAAGAAGGAGCACGAGTATTTCTATGCCGATTTTCCAGAGCTTAAATCCAGTTAATTTTTTAAATTTTAATTTTTATAATTTATACTAAACATCAATTAGTTAAAGCCATTATTGTGAATACCATCAAGAAATATGGTGATATCACTTTTCTTGCATGATTTCTCTTGCTTTATCTTACCTACCAAAAACTTTTGTTTGTTGAACTGTTTGTTAGCCAGGCTGATCCAATGCAACTTTAAGCAACATGCATTCTTGACGGCAATCTGGAACTCGTATCCTTAGTCTGTAATGAAGTGTAAAAATGAAAATTTCAGATCTGCTAAAGAAATTCTTATGCGATAAGGAAGGTAAAAATTAAAATACAAGCAATAAAATACTAAAAAGTAGATGAAAGATTTAGTCACATACTGCTCTTTTTCGCTACAGTCCTTGGGTTTTAAAAGATGCAGGAATGGGAAAATATTCACCATTCACGTTTTTTATCCTAATCGTTTTCGTCGCAGCGTTATAAAAATCGCTTACTTGCTGCGAGAGCATAAGAATATAAAAATAGAAGTAAAAACGTTATATGCAAATCGTTCATGTCTCCAAGAAAATTTAAATATAAGTAGAAAATGGGATGAGATATGAAGGACAATAGAAAAATACCCGGTATGCTCTATATACTCGTTTCTTTTGTTTCATGGATTGTTTACTGGATTTTATGCAGTATGGGGAACAAGTTAGGTATAGTTATCCCTCTTGCAATTTCTTTAATTCTCGTAATCCCTCAAATTCGAAGAAGAGATTTCAATCCCATGGATGTTGTTTCTCTTCTCTACTTTAGCATAGCCACTACTGTTACATTCGTCTTTAACATGAACATATTTGTCGAGAAAAGCGGTTTTCTTGGATACTCTGCCTTATTTTTAATGGCTTTGTTTTCCCTAATTATCAAACAACCCTACACACTTCAGGTTTCAAAAAAGGACTATCCAGAGATTTACTGGAAGGATAAATCATTTCTCGCTATCAATAACATAATTACAGCAGTGTGGACGATAATCTTCATAGCAAACGCGATCATGTTTTTACTTCTTGATACACCTTTTACCATAATACTCTCAAACGCATTAATCGCTTTTGGCATAACATTTTCAATTGTTTTCCCTTTAAAAGCACCAGCTTATTTTGAATTCCTTTGTAGCAAAATAAGCT
>JAGGXN010000083.1 GCA_021163065.1 Archaeoglobaceae archaeon
ATGGAAAATAGAGAATTTCGAGAAGTTCATAGAGGAAAGGAAAAGGTTAATCGTAAATAAATTTAAAAAAATAGGGTTGTTAGCATGAAAGTTTGAAAAGTTAAGTTCTTGAAACGTTAAAAACAAAAATCAAAACAAAAATCCAGTAAAATTAATTAATTAAACATCAAACTTCTACCAATGAACGTTAATGAAATTGAAAAAGCAACAGAAATCATAAAAAACTCAAAATATTTAATAGCCTTAACTGGAGCTGGAGTTTCTGCTGAGAGCGGAATTCCAACCTTTAGAGGTAAAGACGGATTATGGAACAAGTATAAGCCTGAAGAACTTGCTACACCCCAAGCTTTTAACGCAAATCCTGAGTTGGTTTGGGAATGGTACGCTTGGAGAATGAAAATCGTTTTTGATGCAAATCCAAATCCTGCACATCATGCTTTTGCAGAATTGGAAAAAATGGGCATCTTAAAATGCTTAATTACGCAAAACGTCGATGATTTGCACGAAAGAGCTGGAAGTAAGAATGTTCTACACTTACATGGGAGTCTAAGAATCGTTAAATGCATCTCGTGTGACTACCAGTTCTACGCTGAAAAACCGATTGAATTTAAACCCTTGCCCACTTGTCCTGAATGCAATAACTTACTTCGCCCCGGAGTTGTTTGGTTTGGAGAAATGTTACCCTCTGAAATATTATCAAAAGCCTTTGATGAAGTAGAGAGAAGTGATGTAATAATCGTTGCTGGCACTTCTGCTGTCGTTCAGCCTGCAGCAAGTTTACCTTTAATAGTTAGGAAAAATAAGGGAAAGATTATTGAGATAAATCCAAATGAGACACCTCTAACGGCAATAGCAGATGTATCAATAAGAGGTAAAGCTGGAGAAGTTCTAAGTAAAATTGTTGAATTGCTGAAAGAATGATAGGGACAATAATTAATTCAATAACAATAGTTTTCGCAAGTCTGATAGGAATATTTATTGGAGATAGGCTCAATAATAGAATTAGATTAGCTTTAATGCAAGCCTTAGGTTTAGTTGTGGCAATAATAGGAATTGACATGGCTTTAAAAACTCAGAACATTTTGATAGTTATTGCAAGCGTCTTGTTAGGTACGGCAATTGGAGAAGTTTTAGGAATCGAAGATTGGTTAAATAGAGTAGGGAGCAGATTTGAACGTAAATTTTCAAAATCCAAGTTTGCTGAAGGTTTTGTTACGTCAACTTTGCTCTTCTGCGTAGGTTCAATGGCAATTGTTGGGCCAATTCAAGAAGGCTTGACTGGAGATACATCCATTTTAATGGCCAAGTCAATGTTGGACGGAATTTCTTCAATTGCCTTATCTTCAACATTAGGAATTGGAGTTTTGTTTTCGTCAATAGCAGTATTCATTTATCAGGGTTCAATAACGATTCTTTCAAGATTCATTGAGCCATTTGTGAATCAAACAATCGTGGATGAATTGACCGCTACCGGTGGTATTTTAATAATGGCGATAGCCATAAAATTGTTGAATTTGAAAGATCTAAGAGCGGGAAACATGTTACCGGCTTTATTTGTTGCGCCAATAATTACTTACTTTTTAACTTTACAGTAAAGTTTAAGTTTATGGAGTGTAAATTAAAACTGGCTCCGCTCTCACGCCTGGGTGAAAAACATGATCCCAGGTCGGTTCGCGGAGCTACACTTTAAAGAAAGAATTTTTAAAACTGCAAGCAAATTAGATTTTATGATAATCACCGATGACCACATGCACCTTTACAATCACTTAAGATTGAAGGCATTAAAGCAGTTTAAGGAGGTGGGAGGTACTCACGTGTTATTAGTCTCTCTTCTTAGCCATCATTACAATGTTTTTCCAAAGAAAGGTGAAGACTTCAGAGAAATTTTTGATAGACACGTTAAGCTTGTAAACGATGCCAACAAAATTGTCAGAGCTTTTGCAGTACTAAGCGTCCATCCTGCTGAAATTACTGTGTTGGGTGATAAAATTGGCTATGATAGAGCTGCAGAAATCATGAAGGAAGCATTAGACTTAGCTGGTAGATACGTTTTAGATGGAAAGGCCATAGCTATAAAGAGCGGAAGACCTCATTATAGAGTTAGCAAACACGTTTGGAAGTTGAGCAATGAAATTTTAAGTCATGCATTTGAAGTCGCCAAAGATGTTGGTTGTGCAATACAGTTGCATACGGAGAGTTTTAGCTTAGATGGCATGATTGAAATAGCAAGTATGGCAAAAAAAGTTGGAATAAAGCTTGATAAAGTTGTAAAGCACTTTTCACCGGCAAGAATTAAAGAATTTGAAAAAATAGGTATTTTTCCATCGGTGATTGCTAAAAATGATAACGTTTTAAGAGCTGCAGAGCAAGGTAGCAGATTTATGGTTGAAACAGACTACATTGACGATAAAAAGAGACCCGGAGCCGTATTAGGGCCTAAAACTGTACCAAAAAAAGTTAAAGAATTGTTGGAACATGGATTTGATGAAGATTTTATTTATAAAATTTGTTGTGAAAATGTTGAGAAAACATATGGTGTAGAAATAAACTAATTGGAAAATTTTATCTTTTGTTAACCTCATTCTCAATTGAATGGGAGATCTTGATAATGGCTCAAGCTTTGAGATTGCTGAAGGTATATGCTGCTCTCTACTAAAAAAGTATTCTTTAGAATATATTGTAGATTTGATCAAGAAAAACAAAGACTTTGGAATTTATATAACATCATTTAGAAACAAACCGAATCAGGTGGAGATAGTGGTAGATAAAACGGGAGATTACGAATACCAGTGTAACGAATTTTTGTGTATACCTGTTCCAAAGAAATTCGTTGTTTTAGAGCCTGACAACAAATACTTTGAAGCTACATTAAAGGCAAATATATTCTTGGCAGTTTCAAAAGCTGATGAAAAAGATCTCCACAAATGATTATCTGAACCTCCAATCTATTGTTTCAATTCCAGCCAGTTTTTTCAACTCATCAACTAAATTGTCACAGAAAGCCAGAAACTGAAAGTATTCATCTCTGCTTATCGCACCTAAGTCATAGAGTCTCCTGACATACGGATCCACAACATCCAAATCGTCAACAAACATCTCCACAGCCATCTCATCAGCCCATTCCTTGTAGCCTTCAAACCAATTTAAAACCATTTTTTTTACTTCTTCAAGCTCTTCTCTAAGTTCTTCAATCCTTTTTTCCATATTCTCTATATTCTCCATATTTCCCATCTCAATATCTTCCTCGTTCATGATACCACCTAATTACATCACCATTCCACACTACCACATTCTTTCATTTCCTTTAAAGCCTGCATTATTGGACATTTTCTACACTTCTCCTCAAAATCATCTGCATTTTGATCTTCAGGACATTCAATAACACTATCGTAAATGCAAGGGTTTTTCATAAAAATAAAAAAATTAAACCTTTAGTATTTGGTCATCACTTCTTGGCTCAAACCATTTGCATTTCTTAACAATGACGTATTTACTTACGCACCAGTAAAAGGGCCAATGGATAATCTTACAGTAGCCCACCAAGTCTGCTGGAGGAAATACTGTGCCGGGAGCGATTGGTTTTAACCATTTACAATCTTTGCAAACATGTGGAAATTGCTTTACATATTCCACCTGTTCAGGAAACATTATTGGCGGTTTTGGCCCCGCATCAGGTCCTGGAAAACTATATTGTATTTTCTTTTCTTCAGCCTCCATCTTTATCCCTCCTTTTCAATTTTACCATATACGGGTTTTCCTGGATACTCTTCCTTCATCCAAACGTCTTCACTTTTCGTTCTGCTAATCCAAGCAAATCTCCTTGAATCAACAAATCCATGCTTCTTTGGTTGTGGCCCCCATGCTCTGACAAACTTACCCCTTAAACTCCGCTTGTACATTGTAGCAGTTCCAGTATATGTTTCAGGATTTCTCATCAAACAGTTATATGGCCTAGTTCTGCCAGACGTACCAGGTTTTATATAAGGATTATTTGACGGATATTCAAAGTAATAACCTTTATCTGGGAAGTCTGCAAGTAACGGCATGACATCGTAGTCCTCATCAACAACCGTTGGGCCATCAACAACCTTTCCATTGATTAGCTTTATCTTGTAAACCTTGTCGCATCCAGCACACTTCACTTTACCCTCCCAGTTCCAGAAGTAGTAGGGGTCGAGATAGTTATAAGCTCCGCAATCACATTTTAATACATACGCCATTTTTAACCACCTCAGATTACACCCTTTTCATACAACGCTTTCAGCTTACTCAATGGATATCCAAGCAATTCATGGTAGATTCTTATGTTGTCTGCACCCAATGGTCTCCACACCCACTTCGTTCTTGGTGGTGTTTCTGAGAGTTTTGAGTTTGCTCCATGTACGAGAATGTCACCATATATTGGATCATCAATCCAGTAAACGCTTCCTCTCTGCAAGAAGTGTTCAGATTCTGCACAATCTTTGGCTGACATAACTGGAACAGCAAGTAACCCAGCTTCATTCAGAATCTCAACAACCTGATTTCTGTTCTTGTCAGCCGCCCACTGCTCTAAAGCAGCATAAATTTCAATCTGTGCCTTTGGATTCATTCTGTCCTTGAAATACTTGTATTTCTCCCAAAGATCAAGTCTGCCAATTACCCTGCACAACTCATGGAAATCTTCATCTTGAAATGCTGAAACCATTACATATCTCATCTCATCCCTTATCTGCGGGTTGTCGCTCTCAGGATCAATTGATTTTCCGCAGTAGATTATGCCATGTACACAAAGTAGTGTATCCCAGTTGCCCCATCTCTGCCTAACAACACCAAATCTACCATACAACGGGAATGTGTAACCAGTTGCCCTTGTTGAACAGCTTATCTGCGATAGATCAACCATTGTACCCAATCCAGTCTTCCTTCTATGATGGGCAGCAGCCAACAATCCTGTTAAACACGTCAATCCAGAATACCAGTCAATAACCCAGTTTGTTTGTTTTGCTGGATGCCCTCCAAAATCCTCATGGAATCCAGTTATACCTGCCAAACCACCGACAGCCTGACCAAGGATGTCATAGCTACCTCCATATCTTCTTGGTCCATAGTTACCGAATCCGCCAAGCCAACAGTAGATCAATCTTGGATTTACCTCTTTAACCTGTGGATAACCAATACCCCATCTGAAGAATGTACCTGGTCTATAACATTCCGCCAAGCTGTCTGAAATCTTCCACAAATCCTCCATTATCTCTCTCGCCTCTTTAGCATGATAATCAATTGTAACGAAGTACTTGTTGCTGTTACAATGCATAAGACCCCATCCAGTACCTGTCATTGGTCTGTGATCAGTTTCAGGCCAAAGATAAGCCTCATTGAACGGGCTTGTATGCCTCATTGGATCTGCTAATCTTGGCATTTCAAACTTGATAACTTCTGCCCCATATTCTGCAAGAGTTGCACCAACGTGAGGGCTTAAGACGTACATTGTCTGACTTAAATGTCTCCATCCCTTCATCGCTTCTGGCTTTTCCCAAATCTTCTTGGGATCAAAAACTCTTCTGCAGTACTCTTCGAATGGTATTTTTTCCATGTCCTCTCCATCATCGGGATTCCTGTCATACTTAGGTTCAAAACTCCAGCTTCCTGGAGGTTCGGGATTCCAAGATTTTTTAGGGTTGGGGTAAAAGACTTCCTTCATGATCTCACCTCACTCATACTCATAATACCATTTCACAACACCCTCTAAAGCGAGCTGCTTGAGGTCCTCTGGTCCCAATCCACAGTAGTATTTCAAAATTTCAGCGGTATCCAAACCAAGTGGTCTGCCAAGCCACTTAATCCTTGCAGGCGCTCTGTGTTGATGGGCTAATGGTGAATTAGACACCAAAACCCTTCCATAATGCTCATCGTAAACTTCTGTAACATGCCTTCTATAGATAAACTGCTCGTATTCAGCAACTTCATCGGGATACAACACTGGAGCAGCAGCAACTTCTCTCGCAACCAACTTCTTCTCAGCCTCAGCTCTGTTGTTATCAGCTAACCATTGTGCTGTAATTGTATATGTCTTTGCCAATCCCTCTAAAGCATTTCTTGCACCCATCTCCTTGAGGAATGGATCTTCTGCTATAAGCCTAGCACCTTCAGGGTAATCCATACCAATAACCTGAATGATCCTGTACCAAAGCCTGTCAGTCTGACCACCAATCATCATGTACCCATCTTTACATGGATTCCACGCATATTGGTTAAGGCATGGGTCCCAGCCGCCAGTTCTTGCCTTTATGCTACCATTCAGCCCATACCAGCTTATGTTGAAGTCGTTAACCTCCATGTAAGCCTCAGCATTTGTGATTTCTATAAACTGACCCCTATTACTGACGGTATCCCTATAATACAAAGCAATCAAAATTGCAACAGCTGCATGAATTCCGCACACATAACTACCCATCCACTCTCCGCATCTCGTTGGGTTACCACCCTTTTCTCTCGGCAACTGATCAGGTGGGAAACCAGTAGAATGCACATATTCACTACAGCACAAACCTATTGGATCAATCATCGGCTGCCCAAACTTTGAAACTTTGTCTTTCATTGGACCCCACTGTCCAAGCTGACCAACCCAGCAGTAAACGAGTCTTGGATTTATCTTGCTTAATTGCCTGTAACCAATACCCCATTCATCGAATTGCCCAGGCGGGTAGTTTTCAATAAGAACATCTGCCTTGGTTACTAAGCTCTTCAGCAACTCCCTACCCTTCTCCTTTTCCAAATCAATACAAACTGAGAACTTGTTTCTGTTTTCATGCAAAAACGTAGGGCTTACTTTTTCGCCAGTGTAGATGTCTTCAAATGCATACTCTTCTCTACCAAACGGGTAGAGATGTCTCAATGGGTCTCCACCCTCTGGTGGTTCAATCTTAATAACCTTAGCACCCAATTCTGCAAGATTCGATGCACAGAAAGATGCATTGAAGTCCCATAGGCTACACTCTATAACTACAAATCCATCCAGAGCCCATGGTTTTCCAATAGCTTTCTCCCAAGTGATGCCCAATCCGTCTTCTTCGCCTTCAGTAAATCTTGCATAAGCTCCTTCTGGGTCTCTAGGGTCTTTAACCCAAGGTGCATAGATTTCTTCCTTCTTTCTTGGCGGTGTTACTGGCCATGGCCTTGGAATCAATGTGTCTTTTATGTCCTCAATTTCTATTTCAATATA
>JAGGXN010000055.1 GCA_021163065.1 Archaeoglobaceae archaeon
CAAGTAAATGCCCATAGATCATCCAGTCTGGTAAGTCTGCAAGATACGGATTTTGTCTAACCAAAGCTGGAACCCAATCATAAGGACTTCTTATTGGTGATAAAAAGTACATCAAACCACTTATCGGTTTTGTTCCAGCATACTCTCCAAGTATTGTTATTCCTTTGTTGTACAAAAGCATTCCCATAACAATTATATTAGCTTGCAAAGCTCTGACAAAGATCATTGGCAGAACGCTTGTATAAATCAACTTTATGGGAAATCTTCCTCTTGCCCCTCTAGCTAAAGAATGAGCTAATGGTATCTCTACCCTAGTACCTTCAGCAAATACGACAAGCAAAATTATTACTGCAGTAGTTATCAATGCAAGTATTCCACCTTGAATAAGGAGAAAAGCTAAACCATCTAAGCTTAGAAGCTGCTGAGCAGAATAATGCTGAGCAATCCAAATCCATCTCGGAATTATACCTGGAGGCATTTTTTGATTTGGAGGAGTAACCCAATTGAATAAGCCCGTGACTATTGATTGGGCAATTCCGGCTAAAATAAACAAGCTGACACCACTACCAATACCCCATTTTGACACTACTTCATCCATATACACTATTAAAACACCACCAATAAATAGCTGAAGGAATATCAAGAACGAAATTAAAGATGGAGAAACACCTAAGGCATTAGCAACGTCTAAGTTTGGCAGTAAAAGCCCACCAAGAACTTGCGGTAAAGCTTCAACTGCAATCATTACAAATACTAAAAATCTCTGAAAATCTTGGTAGGCTGCCCTATCATCAGGATTAGTTAAATCAAGCCTAATTATACCAGCACCAACTAAAAGTTGTAAAACAATCGATGCTGTAACGATTGGCCCAATACCTAAGGCAATAATTGATCCAGTTTTTCCAGCGAAAAAAGCTCGATAGTTTTCGAAAATATCTATTGAATGTGGAGATAAACCAAAAACCGGAACGTTTGAAAGCACAAAATAGAGTAGGAGAATGCCAATTGTCCAAGCAAATTTTTCTTTAAAGGTTACATGCCTCTTTGGTCTTGCTACACTAGGTATCCTCTCAAAGTAAGGTTGTAAAGTCCTTAAAATTTGATCCATTCTTTCACCTACTCAATCATTCAGTTATAATACTACCTCCGGCATTTTCAATTTTTTCTATTGCTTTGCTTGTAGCCTCATATACTTTGACGTCAATAGCCTTTGTTACATCGCCCCCTCCCAAAAGCTTTGAATATCCAAGTTGCGTTAAATCTATCGCATATTTTTCATCTTTTTTCTCTGCCAATCCCAATTCGACAAGTTTGTCAATTATTTCATCCAAATCCCCAACATTTAGTTCAACTCTTGAATACAAGAATTTATACGCATAATCATCAAGTTTACCTTCCTTCTTTAGCTTTTTAAGCGTTTCTTTGACTTCTCTTTCAATTTTATAGTCTTTTCTAACAACTTTCGGTCTTGTAAAACCATACTTCCCAATCTGATACAAACCAGCCTTAACAAGTTTAATTGTCCTTAAATAATGATGTTTTGTAACACCAGCATTTCCTGCTCCTCCTCTGCTACCCCTTCCTCTCCTTTTCTTATGGCTACCTCCACCACAAGTTCTTGATCCTCTGAACTTCTTAACTTTCTTTTTCATCATCTCACCTCATCTTGTAGAGAAGTTTATTGATATCTTTGCCCTGATAACCTAAATCACCTCTATTGTATTGCCACTTTATACTCTTCAAACCACCTCTAGGCGGGTGCAATCTAAACACAGGCTTTATGCCTAGATCTTTAAGATTCGCTTTTCCCTCAACAACCGCTTTGGCAAATTCCTCAATTGATTCATAACCAGTCTTTTCCTTAACATACTCATCTGTCAGCCTTTTATCACCAATTAATCTTCCCCTTCTCCTTAAAATTAATGCGAGTGTTTTCGCATCAATTTCTCCATAAGCTACGTAATCCTTAACAACCTTCAGCATACCTTTATATGAATCATTAGCTGGAATAACAACACAATGATTTTTCTTATGCAGTCTTAACATTGCAAGCGTTTCCCTTATTTTCCTATTAACATCAACCTGTCCCCTCAATCTAATTACAGCATAAAGCATGACTATCACCTTTTAATGTACATAGTCTTCTTTAAAGCTTCAAAAGTAGCTTTTGCAAAGTTTATCGTCGTCTTCGTTTGCCCCTTTGTAAAACTCCAAACATCCTTTACGCCAGCTAATTCTAAAACTCTCTTTGCAATGTCTCCAGCTACCAATCCTAAGCCTTTAGGTCCTGGAATTAAAGTTACCCTTACACTACCAGCAGAACCACTAACTTTGAATGGAATTGAATGATTTCCGCCACAACCGCACTCCCATGAACCGCATCCTCTTTGAATCTTAAAGATGTTGAGCTTAGCATTTGTTATCGCCTTTTGAATTGCTGGAGCTACTTGCGAAGCCTTTCCCATTCCGACGCCTACGTATCCATCCCTGTTACCAACAGCAACAGTGACTCTAAACTTTGTCCTTCTACCACTGTCCGTCATCCTCTGAACCATGGTTATTTCAAGCACATCATCTTCTAAATCTGGAAGCAAAACATCGATTATCTCTGGCTCTTTTAATGGCAAACCACTTGCAATAGCTTCATCTATGCTTTTTATCTTCCCCTCAGCAACTAATTTGCCTAACCTTGTTCTTGGAACCCACTCCTCAATCATTCTATCACCATAATCTTTTCTTTAACTTCTTCAAAGTGCTTTGGTAGATCCATCGGATTTAAACCTCTTTTTTCGTATTCAGAGAATTTTTCAGGATGCATTTCGTAATAGGCTGCAATGTGCTCACCTTTAATCCTCGATTCGTCTGGAAAAACCTCTTCATTGTGTGGAACGCTTAAACCACCATCAACTGCCCCTTTCAACAATGCAAAAACCCTTGAGCCTTTGGTTGGAGAATGTAAGCCAATGTCTAAAACGGCCTCTTTTATACCTTTAGCCAAAGCTTCTTTTGCTATCAAAATGCCTGACAAGTACGCTGCAGGAGTGTTGTTCAAATCTCCAAGCCAACCATAATTTCTTAGCTTTTGAGAATCCACTGCAACCAAAACTCTATCTCCATCCGGATTATATTCAATTATTTGAGCAATAATCCTCCTATTCGTGATTCTAACAACCAATCTTGGTTTCCTAGATAGTAACAATTTTAATCTTTTCTTATAATTCGTTTTTCCCTCTCTTCTCCTTTTTAAAGGCACTTTATATCTTGCTGATTTTGCCATCAAATCACCTCTTTAAACTTTCAAGATAAGTGTTAAGGTAAGCGTTAAAGTGAGCTACACTTCTAAATTCTCCACCCTTCGCTTTTCTGTAAAGCATTCTGTAAGTTCTTCTATCAATGATTCCAGTATCCCTCAAATATTTCAATCTCTTTCTTAAAGCCCTAATTCTTATCATCCAAGCCTCTTTCTTTGACATTCTTGCAGTCTTCTTTCCTTTCCTCCTACCATGTCCCCTTCTCCTCCCCTTCTTTCTTTGCAACTTTCTCTTGTTAATCCTCGCTCTACTTATTCCCTTTACGGGCTTTCTTTTAATTACACCACTCTCAATCAATTCTCTGACATCCTCCTTTGTTGCTGCTGATGCAACGTCTTCTAAAGCCGTAGGATCAATCCATATTCTGTTTTCTCCACATTTCAATATTTTAGCAGCCATTTTTCTTTGCAGCTTTAGATTCATTAAAATCACCTTGTCGGATTTAATACTTTTAATCCCAACTCCTTAGCCTTATCTTCAATTGCAAGCCTCTTTTTCATTCCAACATTTGATGCAATTCTCACAGCTTGTCTTTCAGGATTTATCTTATCCAAATCTGCTGGGTTGTAAACCAAGACTTCTTCATAGCCACTTGGATGCAGGCCTCTAACTGCTTTTGGTGAACCAAATCCAATGTTTACGACAATTCTACCACTTTTCTTTCCACCATATCTTATTCTTAACTTGTTATCCAAACCTCTCGGTCTTCTCCAGCTTTTATCCCTCAATCTCAATTTTTTATGAGCGCAATACCTCTTAAATTCAGGCTTTCTTGCCTTTAATCTTCTTCTTAGTCTCAACAACCTATCAATCATAGTATCACCTTGGTTTCTCTACAATGTATATTCCGTCCTGAAAAACTCGAACATCCAAATTTTTAATTCTTGTAGCTTGTTCAAGGTTTGCTGCAGTTTGACCGCACTCTTCTTTATCAACACCCTTAACGATTATCTCATTACCTCTAACTTCAACCTCAGCTCTTCCTACAATTTTAGCCTTCCTTGGATGTTTTTCGCCCAAGAAATTCTCAATAATTACTTCTCTCCCTTCAACCCTAACTTTAACGGGGAAGTGAGCGTAAACAACTTTCAATTTATATTCGAAACCATCAATAACACCCTTAATTAGATTGTTAATGTGAGATGCAAAAGTTCCAACCATCGCCTTTAATCTTGATTTACTTTCCGTAGCATAAACCCTAATCTTTGAATCTTCCTTTTCGATATAAATCCCTCTAAATTTTAAAAATCTTGAATTTTCTCCCTTTGGCCCTTTAGCAGTTACTGTAAAGCCTTCCATCGTATTCCCTTCGACATCAACTTCCACATTCTCAGGTATCTCGATAATCTTTTCCTCCATTTTACCACCCTAATAGATGTAAGCTAGAAGTACTCCTCCTAACCCTCTCTCTATAGCCTCTCTTTGCGACATTACACCTTTAACTGTAGACATGACAAGTATGCCAAAATCACGAGCTGGTAGATATCGTTTTTCAAATTTCTCTATTTCAGTTTTCTTAACTGAAAATCTTGGTCTTATAGCCTTACAATCGTTAATTCTACCCAGCAATTCAACTATAAACTTACCACCTCTCTTGTCGCTAATAAGCTCAAAACTTCCGATATAACCGTAATCTTTCATCACTTTTAAAACATTCCCAATTAACTTCGAAGCTGGCTTTATTTCACATTTTCTTTTTCCAATCAACTCTGCATTTTTTATTGTTGACATTGCATTTGATAGCGTATCCATATTCATCACCAATACTTTTTAAATCCCAACTCTTGGGCTACTTCCCTAAAACACTGCCTACAGAGGTACAAACCATACCTCCTAACCAATCCATCCTTTCTTCCGCATCTTCTACATTCGTTAGCTCCTCTGCCAAACTTCTTCATTCTATTTCCACCCCCATGTTCTTCAAAAATTCAATAGTCTCTTCTTTTGTAATTCTATGCGACTTACCAACCTTACTCTTACATCTCCTCCTTCTTGAAATCCTATAGCCTCTTCTTCTCAAAGAAACGCAAACATCCATTCCATAAATTCCAATATCTGGATCGTATTCCACACCCGGTAAATCAATATGCTCAGCAATACCAAAGGAAAATTCACCATTTCCAATTTGTTTAGCCTTTAACTTATTCTCCTTAACCGTTAATGCATCTTTCAAGAATTTTAAGGCTTTTTCACCCCTCAACGTAACTTTAACGCCTATTGCCTCTCCCCTTCTAATTCCAAAGTTCTTTATCGTTTTCTTCGCATAAGTTATCGTTGGCTTTTGCCCTACAAGTTGTTCAAGCAAGATTAACGCCTTTTTATGCCTCTCTCCACTCTCACCAATCCCCATGTTTATTACAACTTTGTCAATCAAAATCTCCCTCATAGGGTTTTTTTGAATTGTAACAGCCTCCATTTATCACACCCCCATGTCAATTACTGGCTTTTCTGCATCTTTCTTACCAACAACAAAGATGTAGTCCTCAATTGTTGTGTATGTGCCTTTCTCAGACTCAATTGTGACTAAATTTGGCGAAGAGCTTCTAACTATCTTGTACTCTATAATTCTACCCATTTCTCCAGCATGTTTTCCACCAATAATTGTAACCAAGGCTCCTTCTTCAAACTTCAGATGATCAACAATCTTCTTTTCTGGAATCTCAAGTAAAATGCTGTCCTTCGTTTTATACTCATTGCTTGCAAGAATATTCGTTCCATCAAACAAGTTTAGCTGGACTTTATTGCCTTTAACTATCGTTTTGTTTAATATCTTATAAAGCTTTAAGTTTGCATCCTCAACTTCCCTTGGATAATACCTACCTTTCTCATCAAATAATATTCTGTAACTCTTATCTAAATCCGGGATTGTTACAACGTCAAACAATCCAACAGGAAACTTGTAATCTTTTCTCGGTATTCCGTCTACCAAAATCTTTCCCTTAGCAATAATCTTTCTTGCTTCTCTAGCTGTATCAGCAAGTTGCAGATAGTCCCTAACCAAAACGAGCAATGGAATTGCTTCTTTGTTATGCGGACCAGGTGAAGTTTTAACTATCCATTTCTTAACTTTTCTGGGAATCTTTATCGTCTTCGGAGCCGATAACCTTTTCTGATGCATTCAATCACCTCTCAAGAATCTTCTTTCTAACATCATCCATTTCAAGGCTTGTAATCATTACATTTGATGGGTGGATTGGTACAGCTACCTCAGTTCCATCAACCTTTGTTATTGTTGCTCCATCAACTTTAATTCTAATCTTTTTCATGTCCACTTCCAACACCTTACCTTCGTGTCCTGCAAACTCGCCTCGCATGATTTTAACTTTATCCCCCTTCCTAACTCTGATCGATCTCTTGCCATACTTCTTTCTCAACTCCTCCGACAACGTTGCATGCAATAATTTATGCCTTTCATGTAGTTTGGATGTCTTATACAACCATCTTCTCTGTTTTCTTGGCTGTTTGGATTTCATAATACCACCATCAAACAATTATAGATGCTATCGTACCAATTTTCGGAAACCTTTCAGCAGCTTCCTTAGCAACAGCACCTCTGATTTCTGATCCTTTTGGCTCTCCTCTCTCATTCGTTATTACTGCAGCATTGTCTTCAAATTTCACCCTCGTTCCATCTGGTCTCCTGTATTCTTTCCTTTGTCTAACAATTACTGCATAGTGCACTTGTTTTCTAATATCCGGTGTACCTTTCTTGACTGTAACAATCACCATGTCACCAACACCAGCAGCAGGATATCTCCTTCTAACTCCCTTGTAACCTCTAACTGCTATTATCTCCACTTCTCTTGCCCCAGTGTTGTCTGCGCAAACCAATCTAGCACCAGTTGGTAAGCTTTTGGGAATTCTTGCTCTAATCGCCCTCATGTCCAACAACCTCCACAACTACAAAGCTCTTTGTCTTACTAATAGGCCTACATTCAGCAACCGTAACGATGTCGCCAGGCTTTGCATTAATGCATGAAGGATTATGCGCATGAAGCTTTGATCTCTTCTTCATATACCTCTCATACTTTGGAACGTACTTTATTAGCTCTCTCTCAATTACTACAGACTTTTCATAACTTTTTACAACTTTACCCCTAAATATTTGCCCTCTAACTGGCAAAACGCCATGAAATGGACAATTTTTATCGTTGCACTCTTTCTCAGGTTTTTTAACATCTAAACCAATATCCCTCATATCCACACCTTTCCTTTAGCTCTTTTAATCATCATTATTCCCTTCTTTATTCTATCCTCAGGCCTGTAAGCAATTAAATCACCTTTAACTTTCAATACCCTATTACAAAACTTAATTTTAAACATTCTATGTTTCTTAGCAATGGTCTTAACACCTTTATCTGTCTTAATTTTAAGAGTTTTCATCGTTTCATCAATTATCTGCCCCTTAATTCCTACTTCGCACTCATTTGGGCTTTCAATTACTTCAACATCCAATCCTATCCACTCATGGGCTAGTACCAAAGCTGGATTGCTCATGCTTTGAATCCCTCTTCATTTAATGCTGTTTTAATTCTTGCAATGTCTTTCCTTATCAATCTAATTTGCCCTGGATTTTCTATTGCTCCACCGCTCCTAACTAAAGTTCTAAGCCTTATTAGCTCCAATTCAAGCTCCTTAAGCTTTTTCAGCTTCTCCTCCCTTGACATCTCCCTTATCTCCTTCATTTTCATCCTGTTTCACCTCTTCGCCTTTTGTTTTTTCCTTCTTTTCCTCTTCGCCCTTAGTTTCTTCAATCTTTTCCTCAACTTTTTCAGCTTTCAAATCTTTAACCTCAAATTCATCTGGCAAAACAACGTCTGGAGGGATTATTCTAACGCTAACACCCAAAACTCCTAATTTCTTAATTGCGATATCAAACCCTTTCCTAACCATTGAATAAGCTGGATCACCAGTATGCACAATCGTTCCAGCAACAAATTTCTCTGTTCTAGCTCTCTCGCTAACGAGCTTACCGCTTATCTCAATTTCACATCCCTTAGCTCCAGCTTCCATTATTCTATACAAGAATCTGTAACCCGCTCTCCTGAAGTACCAACCCCTCTCCAAAGCTCTTGCAAGCAAAGAAGCCATCAGTTGAGCGTTAAATTCGGGCTTTTCAATTTCATCAACGCTGATTTGTGGATTTTCCAGGCCGAATTCCTTTAATTTTTCAGTCAACGCCCTTATTCTTCTTCCACCTCTTCCTATTACTAACCCAGGCCTCTCAACAAAGAGAGTTACTTGCGTACCTAATGGTGTCCTGACTATGTCAACTCCGCCAAATCCGGCGTTTCTGACTTCCTGAATCATCCATTCTTTGACCTTCAACTTTTTCATCCTATCTTCTACGAACTTCCTTTCGATCGCCATTATCGCACCTCAGCTACAAACTCAACTGTTGTTAAAACCTTAAATTTGGGTGTAGCTCTACCAAAAGCTCTTGGCATGTATCTCTTCAACACCCTTCCTTTTTTGGCTTGAGCGTGAACAATTTTAAGCCTTTCAACCTCTAAGCCTTTGTATTCAGCATTAGCCTCAAGATTCCTCAAAATTTTAAGAATTGCTTTGGCTGCTTTTTGCGGATATCTCCCAGCATACCACTTTTCCAACCCGCTCTTGTGGGCGACTTTTTTCTTGTGTTTTTTAAACGGTACAGCCCTCTTCATTGCAATGACATCTTCTAAAAACTCCATTGCTTCCTCGATTCTCTTACCTCTAATTGCTCTGCAAATCTCCACAGCATGCTTGAAACTAATTGGCATCTCATACCCCATTGCTTTAGCTGCTTTAGTTTCATCCTGCGGCTTGTAAGCGTAGTTTACCCTCGCCATAACCATCACTTCAATGGAACGTATTTACTACTCCTCGTAGCTCCAACACCTGGACCGCTATGCTTTTCAAATCTCCTTGTCAAGGCAAACTCGCCAAGCCTATGTCCAATCATCTCAGGTTTTATTTCAACCCTGACAAAATCTTTGCCGTTGTGAACAAATATGATTTTGCCAACCATCTCAGGTAGAACAACCATGTCTCTACAATGCGTCCTTACTGCATCCTTCTTCTTCAACTTCCTCAGCAACTTCTCTTCTTGTTCAGTAAAACCTCTTTTTATCTTCCTTCTTTCCCTAGCTGGCAACAACTTTGCCAATTCCTCCAAGGGCATGTTTTTCAATTCCTCTAAAGTGTAACCGCGATATCTGAACTCCTTAGGTCTTATAACCTTGCTCTTCAACGCCATTACTTCCTCACCCCCGTCCTTCTTGCAGCAATACTACCAACCTTTCTGCCTGGCGGTGCGTTTCTGCTTACAGTCTTTGGTCTTCCAACATGCTGATGTTTACCACCACCGAATGGGTGATCAACAGCGTTCATAGCCACTCCCCTCACTCTAGGCCACTTTGCAGCCTTACTCTTCATCTTATAGTATTTCTTTCCAGCTTTAACAAATGGCTTATCCGTTCTTCCACCACCAGCAACAACACCAATCGTTGCTTTGCATTTTGGATTGAGCCATTTCAGTTTTCCTGATGGCATTTGAACCAAAACCCTGTCTTCTTCATGAGCAACGAGGATTGCAAATGTACCACTAGCCCTCGCAAACTTTCCACCATCTCCAGGCTGATTTTCGATGTTGCAGATTGGCGTACCTTCTGGGATGTTTTTGAGATACGTTGAATTTCCTGGCTTAAGGCTAACGTTTTCGCCGTATTCAATTGTCTCTCCAATTCCCATGCCTTCAACAGCCAAGATGTATGTCTCTCTGCCATCTGGCAATTTTACCAAAGCAATCGGGCAGTTTCTTGCAGGATCATGCTCAATGTCAATTACCTCAGCTTTTAAAGTACCTTCAAACTTTAAATGCCTCAGATCAGCCTTATACTTGTGAGATGGAGCCGTATAAGTTGGCGTTCCTTTTCCTCTATTTTGTGAAATTATCCTTTTACCCATCTTACCACCTCAGAACACACCCAATTTTGAGAGTAATTCTTCAGCCGAATATTCGGGCTTCAACTTTATGTAAGCCTTCTTTTCTCCCTTGGGCGTTATTAAAGTGTTTACCTTATCAACTTCAACCTCAAACAGCCTTTCAATCTCATCTTTAATCTGCTTCTTCTTAGCCCTAATATCCACTATTGCCGTCAAAACGTTCTTTTCCAATTCGGCAGTCGATTTTTCAGTAACAAGGAAGCATTTAATCAGCATAATCTCTCCTCCAACTGTTTTAAGGCTGATTTTGTATAAACTGTTAATCTGCCAGCGTGACAGCCGGGAGCTAACAACTCAACATTTAGATCTTTAGCCAAAACAACATCAACACCCATTAAATTGCTTGCAGCTTTAACGATTCCATCATCTTTATCAACAACAAGCAAAACGCTCTTCTTTGCAATATAACGCCTACCTCTCATCTTGCCCTTGCCAGCTCTCTGCCTTTTCCTCTCTTTAGCCCTTTCAATATCAGCGTAAATGCCCAAAGCCTTGAAAACCTCGATAACCTCCTTTGTTTTCTTTAAAGAATCGATGTCATCAACAACAATTTTTGGAACGTCGCCTTCAAAAACGTGGTTGCGCTGTTTTACAAGCTCTATGTTTGCAGTAGCAGCAATTGCTGATTTCAAAGCCTTGCGCATCTCCTTTTTGTTTATCTTCTCCACCCAATTCTTTTGAACTTTTGGTGGATGTGCCCTTCTACCTTTAACAGCCTGTGGCACAACAACAGCTCTTCTCCCAGTCTTTAATCTTGGAACCCTCGCAACCCCATGTCCAGGTCCCCAGTTCTCCCAAGCATAGTTTACACCACTTAATGGATTTGGACCGTAAGGTTGCCTTCTTTTGCTTTGAATTGAATGTACTGCTTTTTTGATTATGTCTGGTCTAAACTCCTCGTTGAAGATGGAAGGCAATTCGATTTCTTCTACAATCTTGCCACTTAAATCGTAAACGTTAGCTTTCATACCATCACCCCTGTTTTGATGTAGTACTAACATACACGAGATTTATTCCATCAAACTGAGCCTTTGGTTTTCTCATTGCATCCCTCATCCTTACAAGCCTCTTCACACTTCCCGGAACACTACCGGCAATTAGCACGTAGTCACTCCTTATTACGCCGTAGTGGACAAAACCGCCTGCAGGTGTTATTTCTTCCCCATTCTCTCCGATTTTCACTATTCTCTTGTTGTACTCTGTACGCTGGTGGAAACCCATCTGTCCGTATTGAGGGACGGTCCATCTTACTCTATGAGGATTCCAAGGGCCTAGTGTGCCAACCCTTCTGTGTTTACTGCTCCTCGCATGTTTAGCATCTAAGGTTATGACTCCCCATCTTTTGACAACCCCTTGAAATCCCTTGCCTTTTGTTATTGAAACAACGTCAATTATTGCTCCCTCATTAAATACTTCAGAAACCCTAATTTCTTTACCCAATTTGTCTAAAGCATATTTTAAAGCCTCTTCAACACTCCCACCAACTTTATTCTCCATTATTTCGGGAACCTTTTTTGGTACACCCGTAATTAGGTAAGGCTGGGTGTACGTAATCAACCTAACCTCATCAATTCCATCAGCGTTAATCTCCTTATTTTTCACTTTTTTTGGCAAATTAATTCTTCTTGCCAATTGTTTATCCAAATCCTCACTCCAGATTTCTGCTACAATCTTCAACCCGTATGAAGTTTTCTTATAGGCCCTAACACCAGCCACCTTCATTGGAGGCGTTTCTAACACCGTTACGGGAACGACTATTTCTTCGCCATAAGTTAGGGAGTTTTTCCTATCATCAATCATTACCACATGGGTCATGCCAGCCTTATAACCAGCAAAACCCTGCATTCTAACCTCATTACACTCAGGCCAACTCCTAATTCTGGGAACGATACTCTTAGCTCTCTTTCTCGGCGAGAAAGCTAGGGATCCTCTTCTTGGTCTATGATACTTCATCCTTTACCACCCCAATATTTTACCACATTTATTATCGCTAAAGTTGCGAATATCGCCTCTTCAAGCCTTACAGTTTTACTACCCTGCATAGGTACCGTGTTCCAGCACTCTTTACTGATCTCATCCATTTGAATACCAAGTCTCTCTGCAATCTCAAAAACCCCATCTTTGGGGTTTCCGAATACCACTATTGGGTTGTCAACGCTTTGCCTTATGTCCTCGATGCTTGGCGTTTTGCACCTTCGCGACGTTATTATGATATTCTCCTTGCTTAAGATATCCTTCAATTCTACTTTTTTTACCTTATACCCCCAGTAATCTGGAGGCTTGGCTTCTTCTACTACCAACGGGTTCTTCGAACAGACTCTGACGGTCACACGGGCACCCCTTTTGTATTTTCCCTTAAGGGATGCCAAGGGCTTTACACCTATATCAACCCAAGCGTGACCGTCAGTGCAACGCCTTACAACCCCTTCCCTCACTTCATTGATTTTTAAAGTTTTCGGCTTGTGAGATGGTATTTGTAGTGGTGGCAGTAAACCCACATATTTTAAGGATTTTTTAATTGGGATAATCTCCTTCCTTAAATACTGTGGAGTCTCTAAATACTCCAAAATGTCTTTAATCAAGTTTGACTCGTCTAACACTGGGTCTTTATAGATGTAAATTGTTCTAACTCTAAAAATTGAGGCTGCCCTTGCAATCATTCCAACCTTGTAAGTCTTGATTTTTTCATCCTTCTCGTTTATTAGAGAGGATGATGGTATCGCTATCTCCATCCCTTTTTGTTTTATGATGCATAATATAACTTTATTGACCTCAAATTAGCGGATTAGTTAAAGCAACAATGCTTTTAAGATAATTTGTAAACCTTAAGGTAAACCTTATATTCTTACCATATTACTACATTTATGGCTACTAAGTACGTGACTGTTTCGGCGAAAATTCCAAAAGAAGTTAAAGAGAGGCTTGAGAAAGCGGGTGTTAAACCAAGCAAAGTGATAAAGGAGGCTTTGTTTAAGGCTTTAAAGGAAGTTGAAATACAAGAATTTAAGAACGTCGTAAAAGATGTTGAAGATATTTTCAAGAAGATACCAGATGAAAGGATTGTAGAAAATATAAGAGAGGACAGGGAAAAATGATATTCGATGCAAGCTCAATTTTTGTGGCAATTAAAAACCTTAAGTTGGATGTACTTAAAGGAACTACATGTGAATTAGCAAAGTTTGAGCTTGGTAATGCTGTGTGGAAGGAGGTAAACATCCATGAAAGCGTGAATATTGATGAAGGGTTAAAGATTCTGGATGTTTTAATGAAGGCATTGGAAAAAATGAATGTAAAAAATCCAAATTGGAGTGAAGTCTTAAAGTTAGTGGTAAAACACGATCTAACTTTTTACGATGCATCTTATGTTCAGCTTGCAATTGAAAATTCCGACGTTCTTGTAACGGAAGACAAAAAGCTTAGAGAGAAAGTTAAAGGAGTTGTTGATGTGAGATCTGTATTTGACCTTTAATTTTTAAAAATGAATTGTTTTTCATCTAAATCGGTTTGAGAATTAGCATAATACAAAACTTTTTCAACAGCCAAATTATGCTTTTGCAGATGGCTCAGGAGACAATCCAAGTAAAGCTTAGCAGAGAACTCACCCTTTTCGACATAACAATGATTGGCGTTGCTGGGATGATAGGGGCTGGCGTTTTTGCCTTAACGAGCATAGCTGCTGGAGTCGCAGGCCCAGCACTAATCCTTGCATTCTTTTTAAATGGAGTTGTTGCAACTGTGACAGCAGCAGCTTACGCAGAACTTGGTTCAGCACTCCCAGAGGCTGGAGGAGGTTATGTGTGGATCAAGGAAATGTTACCTGAGCCTTTTGGATTTCTTGCTGGTTGGGTTGACTGGTTTGCCCACAGTGTTGCATGCTCATTGTATGCAGTTGCATTTGGTGCGTTTTTTGCTGAAGCCATACTTCCGTTCATTCCAATATCAAGACTTTTCCTTACCAAACTTTCAACGTTTTTGGCGATTACATTTTTGACATACATAAACTTTAAAGGTGCTAAGGAGTCTGGAAGAGTTGGTGGGTTTGTAACCGTTCTAAAAGTTGCTGTTCTATTGGTTTTCGTTGCATTTGGCATTTATAGGACTTTCACACTACCAAACTGGGCTACAAATTTCGAAACTCCTTCATTTGCTCCTACTGGTATTGCTGGCATACTTGCGGCAATGGGTTTAACGTATATAGCCTTTGAAGGCTACGAGATAATCGTTCAGAGTGGTGAAGAAACAAGAAATCCAGAAAAGAACATTCCAAGGGCTGTTTTTGTCTCGCTTTGGATTGCTGTGATAATTTACGTTTTGGTTGCCTTCTCAGTTATTGGTGCCACAACAACTCCTGATGGCTCACCAAACTGGATGTATTTGGGGCAATTAAAAGAATTGGGTTTAATTAAAGCTGCAAATCAGATAATGCCCTTTGGAACAGCAATACTGCTCTTTGCTGGATTGGTATCGACTGTTAGCGCAATGAATGCCACAATTTACTCATCATCCCGTGTATCCTTTGCGATGGCAAGGGATGGTTTATTGCCAGGAAAGTTGTCGGCAGTTCATGCTAAAAACAGAACACCACACTACGCAATCTTCTCCAGCTACGTTATTATCACCTTAATGGCTTTAGCCTTGCCCATAGAGGCTGTTGCAGCCTCAACAGATATCATGTTTTTATTTTTGTTCATGCAGGTGAACGCTGTTTTAATCGTTTCAAGATTGAGGAGTCCGGAGCTTAAAAGGAGCTTTAAAGTCCCATTTGTTCCTTACACACCTATAGCGGCAATAGTTTTGCAAGTAGTCATAGGCTACTTCCTGATTACTGAGGTGGAACACGGTTATTTGGCTCTGTTAAGCTCAGCTGTTTGGATTGTTTTAGGAATGCTCGTTTACTTTGCCTATTCTAAGGAGAAGGAAAAGGAGAAGATGAAAGAGGAGCTGAGAACAGTTTATGAGGAAAGAGCTGTTGAAGAGGAAATGCATCGGATAATCGTTCCAGTAGCACACCCTAAAACAGCAGAAAAGCTTGTAAATTTCGCAAACACAATTGCTAAAGCAAAAAACAGTGAACTCGTTCTACTTTCGATAATTGTACTACCACAGCAAACTCCATTGTCGGCTGGAAGAAGGTACGTTGCAAAACACAAGGAAATGTTATCGGATTTGATGAAGAAAGTTGATGTTCCCGTTAGTGGTGTTATTAAGGTTGGACACAACGTTGCACAGGCGATTCTAAACACGATTGACGAAGAAAAGGCGGACATGGTAATTTTGGGATGGAGAGGAAGAACATTCAGAAGGGATTTCATACTTGGCAGCACGATAGATCCAATTTTGTTAAAAGCTTCATGCGATGTTGTTGTTGCAAGATTTGAGCCAGATTTGGATGTTGAAAACATAAGAAGAATTCTAATTCCAACCGCTGGTGGACCTCACGCTGAATTAGCTGCCGAGATTGCAATGGATTTGCACAAGATTCTTGGCTCTGAAATAACACTGTTGTACGTTGCTGGTAGTGAAGATGAGAAAACAAAAGCTGAGAGATACATAGAACAAACGAGAAAAGTTATCGATTTTGATGTTAAGGAAACAATAAAAATATCGAGAGATAGAATTGAAGCGATAGCCATCGAAAGCTTAAAGTACGACATTTTGATTTTGGGAGCCACGAACGAGCCTTTCCTTAAGAACTTCATCAAAGGTGTTTTTCCAGAAAAGGTTGCAAGAAAGACGTCAAGAACCGTTGTGATGGTGAGAAAGAAAATAGCTGTCAAGGATATATTAAGATTAAGGTAACGTAATTCATAAAGGAGATTAACCAAAGTATGCCTTAATTTCCCTTTTCGTAATCGTTCGATAGAGCAACTCAATTAAAAATGAGACCCCAACCATAATAGCAAGAATTAGCAAATTCTCCAGATTAACCATTGTTGTTTGCAAAACCAAGACTGTTAAAGCAATGAAACACATTATAGCACCAAGTAATGGTATTAATCTATTGCTCCTTGTTTTGTTGTGCAACTTCACATTAGCCAAATTAACACATGCAAAGATTAGCAAAAATCCAGCACTTCCCATTATGGAAATACTTGATAGATTTAGCAAGTTAGCCATGAGTAAAGATATTGTAGTTGTAATTAAAAGACCCTCAATTGGCTTGTTCCAGACTTTTTTCTCCAAGATTTCTGGTAACTCACCCTTGCCGATCCATAAAGGGTTGCGTTTATTGCTGATGTTGTTGAGAGTAATGCGGCGATTGCTACCAAAACGAATCCCACGCTGCCAAGAAATGGCTTGGCTGCTGCTGCAAGTGCATAGTCTTTTGCCTGAACTATCTGACTGTAAGGCAAGTTCCCGACTGTTACGATGGCAACCATGACATAGGTAAAGATTACAAAAACTACTGCAGTATAATACGCCAATGGAAGTTTTTCAAGCTTATCAACATCGGCAGCGGTGTTGGCTATAAGCTCAAAGCCCTCATAAGCCAAAAATATGATCGTGCCTCCTGAGATTAGCTGGATTGGTGGTGCCCACTCATTTGGCATTAACCTACTAATCTTTACGCTCCACAATCCAACTATTACAAACAGGAAAAGTATTGCAACTTTAAAAGTCACAATGCCTTTTTCAGCCTCTCCAACAGCCTTAGACCCAAAGAAATTTAATAGGGTCATCAGAAGTATTATCCCAGTTATAAACACATGTTTGAAAAACAGTGAGTCCCCAAAAAAGCTTGCTGCGTAACTTCCAAAGGCGTAGGAGTACAAAGAAAGCATCACAACGTAGCTCAACCACAGCAAAATATTAAGACTACCAGTAAAAATCCCCGTTCCAAAAGCTTGATTTAAAAATTCGACAGTCCCTCCTTGGCATGGGTAAGTTATGGACAACTTTGCATATGAATATGAAGTTATTAATGCAATTATTCCAGCTAATACAAATGCAACTGGCGTTCCACCTTTAGCCAATTGAACAGCTAAGCCCAAAACTGCAAAAATTCCACCAATCATTCCTCCGACGCCAATAGATACAACAGACCAAAAGCCAATCTTATCCTTTTTCATTCTACCTCTCGCCAACCAGCTTTTGATGTTCAACTTTTCAGCCTTTTAAATGTTTTTTTAATAACTTCTAGGACTTCAAAAAACAGATTACCTAAAAACAAAATTACTGTCTTTTGGGCCTAATAGGAATCCTTCTTTCGAATCCACAGTTTAGACAGGTGATTATTACCCTTGACTTCCTCACCCTGACACGAAATTTATCGAGTTTATAGGGATACAGGCATTTCTTGCAAAATTTTATTTTCAACTCCTTTGGAATTCTAACCCGATATTTCATCGAAATTTTCTTTGCCAATTTGATATACCTTTTAGCCAATTCGTAATCCTCAAATTTCATCTTCTCAGCTTTTTCAATTAGTATCCTTATTCTCTCATTTGCAACTTTCCGCTCCAATTTTTTTTCTCTTTTTAACATCATTTTTATTGTTAACAATGATGACTAAAAACTTACTCAATTATGAAAATTTTCAAAAATTCCATAGATTTAAAGAAAATAAAAATAGATAAGTCCCGCCTCCCGGATTTGAACCGGGGACCACGCGATTTCTGCTTGGCAGAGTGACAAACTACAGTCGCGCGCTCTGCCTCTGAGCTAAGGCGGGATCATTAGATAAGAGTTCAACGCGATATAAAAATCTTGTGATTGA
This sequence comes from Archaeoglobaceae archaeon, assembly GCA_021163065.1. Classification (GTDB taxonomy): domain Archaea; phylum Halobacteriota; class Archaeoglobi; order Archaeoglobales; family Archaeoglobaceae; genus B5-G16. Next base: position 18,016 of record JAGGXN010000055.1, read on the forward strand.
TCTTTAAACTTAAAAAGACGTTGAAATAAGCCTTGGATTAGACTTTAACCTTAAAAACATTGCTTGCATTAATCTCACAATATTAGGGGCAACACAACTTTTAAATTTCGTAGCCTTGGCATTGAGATACTTTTAAATAATCACAACATGTTGGGGGATGGATATGAGCAAGCTTAGAAAGATGCAGAAGAGGAAGAGTAATCCTAATCTCGTCAAGCTAATCGATGAGCTTTTGGTAGCTTCAGCTAAAAATGAGGCTAAGGTGTGGAAAGACATAGCGGAAAGGATTGCAAAACCGAGGCGGTTGTATGCTGAAGTAAATGTATCAAAAATTGAGAGATATGCTAAAGACAACGAAACGATAATAGTACCTGGCAAGGTATTGGGAAGTGGCAAGATAAACAAAAAAGTTACGGTTGCGGCTTTAAGCTTTTCAGAATCAGCAAAAAGAAAGATTGAGAATGCTGGAGGAAAGTGTTTAACGATCATGGAGTTGTTGGAGGAAAATCCTAAGGGTAGTGGTGTAAGAATTATGGCTTGAAAGCTTTGTTAGAGGTGGTTAAATGACCGTTAATGTTGAAAGAATTTTGAAAATTTTGGGTGACGATTATACTGTAATTGATGCGAATGGCCACATTTTGGGCAGGTTATCAAGCATAATTGCCAAAAGGCTATTGAATGGCGAAAAGATAGTGGTTGTTAATGCAGAAAAGGCAGTCGTAACTGGGGAAAAGCAGATGGTGTTTAATAAATACAAAGAGAAGTACGATAGGGGTAGCAAGGAAAAGGGTCCTTATTTCCCAAGACATCCTGAACGCATTTTCAAGAGAACTGTTAGAGGAATGTTACCTTGGAAGAGCAGAAGAGGTAGAGATGCTTACAGAAGGCTCAAGGTGTTTATTGGAATTCCAGATGAGTTGAAAGGTAAAGAATTCGAAGTTGTTGAAAAGGCATTGCATGAGAAAGTTTCAAAATCCGAGAAGTATGTAACCATTGCAGAGATTAGTAAGTATTTAGGGTATAGAGGTGTTGAGGCATGAAGATTCTTGTCACAAGCGGTAAAAGGAAAACTGCAATAGCAAGGGCAACGATTAAGCCCGGGAAAGGCAGGATTAGAATAAATAAGATTCCAGTTGAGATCTTCCAGCCTGAAATGGCGAGAATGATGATAATGGAACCTTTAATCATGGCTAAAGATTTGGCAAACAAGGTTGACATAAACGTTGAGGTTAACGGTGGGGGTGTTATGGGACAGGCTGAGGCTGCAAGAACTGCTATAGCAAGAGCATTGGTAGAGTGGAGCGGAGATGAAGAATTAAAAAGGGTTTACATTGAATATGATAGAAGTTTACTTGTAAACGATGTGAGAAGGAAAGAACCAAAGAAGCAAGGTGGAAGGGGAGCAAGAAAGAGAAGGCAGACCTCATACAGGTGATCAAATGTTTCCAGTAAGATGCTTTACTTGCGGCGCTGTAATTGCCCATAAATGGGAAGAATACCAGGATAAAATAAATTCTGGCAAATCACCAAAAGAAGCCTTAGATGAGCTTGGGATTAAAAGATACTGTTGTAGGAGAATGTTTTTAACATATAAATCTATAATTAAGGAATTATCCCGACTTCAAGGGGCCGTAGGGTAGCCTGGTCATCCTCCGGCGTTCGGGACGCCGTGACCCGAGTTCGAATCTCGGCGGCCCCATTTAAGAGGTGATTGATATTAAAAGGGCGTTTCCCTTTGAATATACGAGATTTGAAAAAGCTAGGATAATCGGAGCGAGAGCTTTACAAATAGCTATGGGTGCTCCAGTACTAATTGAAACCGATAAAATTGACCCTCTCGATATTGCCAAAGAAGAGTTTGAGAAAGGTGTGATACCCATAACTGTAAAGAGGAGGAGAGAGAGCTTTGTTTGGCTTGAGAGACACGAGTTGTTTTAAATGTATGAGGTGATAGATTGATAATTGAGGATGTGCATTACAGAATTGTTTTTGATAGCCGGGGTAATGAAACGGTTGAGTGTGAAATTTATAGTGAAGATTTTATTGGGAAAGCTATAGCCCCGAGTGGAGCATCTACAGGAAGTGAGGAAGCTATTGCAATTAATCCTTACAAATATAAGGAAATTGAAGAAAAAGTTTCTAAAGCTTTGGTTGGAATGAGTGTTTTTGATCAAATAAGCATTGATAAAGCTTTAAGGGAAATAGATGGGACTGAAAATTTTTCTAACATCGGTGGGAACTTTGCAATTACTGCAAGTTTGGCAGCTGCAAAAGTTGCTGCGGAAATTTTAGGATTGCCTCTATATCAATACATTGGAGGTTTGTTTGCAAAAGAATTACCATATCCTTTAGGAAATGTTATTGGCGGTGGAGCACACGCAGAGGGTTCAACAAGTATTCAGGAATTCCTAATCATACCAATAGGAGCAAAGACTTTTTTCGAGGCCCAATCAACGAATGCCAAGGTTCACAAGACAATAAAGCAGGAGTTTAAGAAGAGAGGTATTTTTGCTGCAAAGGGTGATGAAGGAGCTTGGGCAGCTCAGATTGATGATGAAACTGCCTTTGACATTATTGAAGCAGCAATAGCTAAAGTTGAGGATGAAACAAACGTTAAAGTTAGAATCGGCATTGATGTTGCCGCAACTGAGCTATGGAATGGAGAACATTACGTTTACAAGGATAAAAAGTTGACGACTGAAGAACAGATCGCATACATGGCTGAATTGGCTGATAAGCATGATTTGCTCTACATTGAAGATCCATTGCATGAAAACGACTTTGAAGGATTTGCTGAATTGACAAAACAGGTTAAATGCATGATCTGCGCTGATGACTTAGTTGTTACAAACGTTAAGAGAATAAAGAGGGCCTTGGAAGTTGGTTCGATGAATACTGTTTTGATAAAACCAAACCAAATAGGAACATTGACAGATACATTCAACGCCGTAAAGCTAAGCAAGGATAATGGATGCAAAGTTGTTGTTAGCCATAGAAGCGGTGAGACTGAAGATGAGAGCATTGCTCATTTAAGCATCGCATTCAACGCAACATTAATAAAGACAGGTGTTGTTGGGGGGGAGAGATTGGCTAAACTAAATGAGTTAGTAAGGATTGAGGAGTTTATGGATAATCCAAGAATGGTGATGGTATGATCGAGAAGGAAAGGATGGTAAGAGATTTAGAATACGAATACCTTGTGCCACCAGACGAATACTTAGCAGCAGGTGTACACATTGGCACTCAGGTTAAGACTGGAGACATGAAGAAGTTCATTTACAAAGTTAGACCTGACGGCTTGTACGTTTTAGATATAAGACACTTAGATGAAAGAATAAAGGTTGCAGCAAAGTTTTTGTCAAGGTTTGAGCCATCAAAAATACTGCTTGTCGCAGCAAGGCAGTATGGACAAAAGCCAATAATGATGTTTTCAAAGGTTGTTGGTAGCAATTACATCGTTGGCAGATTTATTCCAGGAACACTAACGAATCCAATGCTTAAGGAATACATGGAACCAGACGTTGTTTTTGTTAATGATCCAGCTATTGATACACAAGCAGTTCAGGAAGCAACCGATGTAGGAATTCCAGTCGTTGCATTATGCGACTCAAACAACTCAGCAGCGAACATCGATTTAGTAATTCCAACAAACAACAAAGGTAGAAAGGCTTTAGCATTGGTTTATTGGTTGTTAGCTAAGGAAATAGTTAAAATTAAGGGGATCGCAGACTTTCCGTATTCAGTTGAGGACTTCGAAGCTGAACTTTAAATTAAAAATTTTAACATGCGTAAAACGATC
>JAGGXN010000047.1 GCA_021163065.1 Archaeoglobaceae archaeon
CCGCAAAGAACCGTTAATGTTAACTTGAAAGAAGAAGTTGTAGAGATAAAAGGCAGACATGATCCGTGTATTGTGCCTAGAGCAGTTCCAGTTGTCGAAGCCATGGTTTCTTTAGTTATTGTAGATTTGATGCTATTACAAGGTTTAATTCCAAGGTCTTTTAACTAATTTTAAATTATTATTAAATCAATTTTTAAAAAAGTAAAATCAAAAACATTAAATCATGGTATAATGTTTTAATAACATTTTCAGGTGCTTTTTTTCTTCCCCATTTTATTTTCAACCAACCCATATTACCACTAATTATTTCTCTAAAACCCATTATAGAAATAATTTACTTAATTCATTTAATGCATATCCTTTCTTCTAACTCTTTTAACCTCTCATATTCATATTCACCAACAGGTAACCAAGCGTAATATCTTTCTTCTTCCTCTCTAACCAACTCCACAGTCAACTTTCCAAACTGCTGTTAAGTGTTTCTCGAAAAGCTCCTTTTCCTTTTGTATTATCGGTTCAATATTTTTAAAGAAATTTTCAAAATCCATCTCCCCATACAATTCTATCGTAATTGTTACTATTTCCTTCTTCTCTATCAACACATTTTAACATCAAAATTCAAATCTGTTACTTCAAAAACAGCCTTAACCATTTTTTCACCAGCACAAAACCATCGCTAACCCTCAACCCTCACCTTCAAAGCCTTAGAAATAAACTCTGTCATCTTAGCATCCAGCTTTGGGAGTAAAATCTCAATTCCTATCACTTCCCCTTTCTCATCAACATCAACAATGATATTGTCAGCTAATGGTTCGGATTTATCCACCTTTCCTTCCTTAAAGCGAATGTACATCGCATTAATTTCCGAATCAAATTCTATTGAAGCCATATCTCCTCAACCTCACTTTATCTACTTTTAATACTGTTACTACAACTATTTCATCCTTTTGTTCCTCGAAGATCACAACCAAATAATAACCATCAAATTGCTTATAAGATGCTTTTCTACCGAATTTAACATCAACAACATCAACAGGATCTCTTATTGCCGACTTTACTAATTCAATGTCTATTCCACGCTCTTTTGCCCTCCTCAATGCATGTTCGGAAAACCTAACTTCCACCTTAACCCCTCAACAATAACTAAAGTATTCTTCCATCGTCTTCCTTACCACTTTTTCAGGCAGAATGTAAGCCAATGATTCCCTCAATTCCGCCATCAGATCTTCGCCAATCTAAATTTGGATCTGCTCAAAGTCAAGCTTATACAATGTTCCACGTTTTGAAATGTTGTCTTTCAAAGCAATCTTTCTTGCATCCGTTTTAACTGCAAAATCTTTGTTTCCAGTTTTGATTACAGCTCTAAAGCGATAATCTTTCAATTCTTCATCCAACAAAGTCATTCATATCGCCTCCTTGCGGTAGCAGTTAATTCTTTTTACAGCTATTTAAGCTTTGACTGCACAACGATAGTAATAGGATTCTATATATTAACCATTTTTACCATTTTGTCTAAAAACTAATCTCTTTAATATACCTCTCAAACACCTTCTTTAACTCCTTAATCTCATTCTCCAATGAAGAAACGTAAGCCATAAACTCAGGATTTAGGGCGTCATTCATAACACTAGCTTTTCTCATGTTCCATTCCTGAACCATCATAGCTGCCTCTTGGGATAGGGTAACTACATCCAGGGCAAAAGTTATCCAAACTGCTAACAAGCTTAAAACATCTCGGACATCTTACAGCCTTAAGTTTACTCTCATGCTCCTCTGGTTCTTCAAGCCCGTGAAACTCCTTAATCTTCCTTTTTATATCTCTCCCCACCATGTGGATGTAAATCCTCGGCATTCTGCTTCCAATCTCCCAACCCATATACAAACACATCTCAACCTCACTCCAGCCAGCCTTCGCCAACTCTGTTGCTATAGTATGCCTGAATATGTGAGGGTTCTCACCTTCTTTGTTATCCTTGCCCTTCTTGCAACCTTTCTCAAAAGCATTCGTATTGCATCATAATCCATCGCTGAGCCAAAATTTTCCCTTCCAAGTGTTACCCATTAGTGGTTCATCAGGGTTTGGATTAGGATGTGATCTGAGCCAATCTGAAAGGTATGTTGTTGAGAATGGTAACAACAAAGGTCTTTCACAGTCTTACCAAAGAGTTTAATCCATGTCCCTTCATCTGTAAGCTCCACATCTCTAACCCTCATATTTCCAAGTTCGCCAACTCTAAAACCTGATTCCCACAGAACAGCAATTAAAGCCCTATCCCTTGGATTTTTACATGCTCCGATCATCTTTTTTATGTCATCTTCGGTCAATAACTCGTCAGGGAATTTCCTTGTTTTAATTTCTCCAATTGTAAACCAATCTACAAGCTCTTTCTTTCCCAACCACCTAAAAAAACTTCTTTAATGTCTTCTTATATTCCCTCTTTGTCCATAATGACAAGTTCTCCTTTCTTATTCTCTCATCAACCCACTCTAAAACAGCCTCCACGTCTTCAATCTCCCACTTATCAAATGGCTTATTGACAACTTCCGATATTTTTACAAGTTGTTCAACAAGCTTCGTAATTCTTGGTAAAGAAAGGTCATTTGCAAAACAATGACTTTTAAACTTCAAAATGAGCAATTTTTCCTCACAAATGTTATCAAGCCTTTTCATCACCCTTTCAAGCCTACTTTCAGAATTATGAAACATATTGTTACAGCCTAACTACTCGGATAAAAAAGTTGGGGCTTTATAATTGGTTTTTATGGGCCCGGACCGGGATTCGAACCCGGCTCCTGGGATCCACAGTCCCAGAGGATAACCACTACCCCATCCGGGCCATCAAGCAATTTTGCATGTTGGGGTATAAATTTCTTTTTGGTGTTAAGTTTTGGACGTGTCCCTATTACAAAAACAAATAAATACCAAAAATAACATCGAATTATGCAATTTGTAAAAGAAATAGTCAAGGAGCTTAAAGTATTCGAGAGAAATAAGATACCTCTTGAAGTTAAAA
>JAGGXN010000001.1 GCA_021163065.1 Archaeoglobaceae archaeon
AGTGAGATAGCCAAACGTATGAAGAATGAAAGTATTATGCAAAGGTGTTATTGTGTAAAGGTTTCTTGAGATTGTTACGAAGAAGAATATTAAGTGAGAGATGAGTTTACTTCGATGATATTACACGACCAAAAGTTTAAATATTCTCACATTCATTCCATGCAATCTCAAATTTTTCCGTTAGAAGGTTTGCAAGGTTTGAATCTGTAATAAGTATGCCACATGTGTATGAATCCTCTTTTGAGGGATCTCTCAATTTTATCAGCACCCTTTCACCATCGTAGATGTTAAATGGTGTAATTAACCTTTTACCGACTCTGATACTTAAATTTTTTTCTTTGAACTCTAAAATACTAGGAGACAAAAGGTTATACAATAGCTTTTTCAACCCTGAAAAGGTTTTTTTGTTATAGATGCCAATTAAAAGATATACATCTGCACCTCTCTTCAACGCCAGCTCAAATGCTCTTAAAAAAGAGATCCATGAAGTACTATTCTTCATCTCTCTCTCGATTTGAAGTAACCTATCAAAATCAAGGCATACCATCAATTTCGACCTCGTTTGTAAAATCTGCCTGGCGGAGAATTCCACGATATCTTGACTTCCCGTGATTACTGAGAACACGTATTCTGCATTATAACCATAAGCAGCTCTCAACAACTCTTGCTCAATTAGAGTAGCTTGTTCGCTTAGCTTTTTTATCCTGTTTTTCTCCCTCTCCAGCAGTTTTCTAACAAAAATTGGAGGGGGTATGGCCGTATATGTTTTTGGTCTTCCTTGATTTTCTGTAATGTATTCCATCTTGGATAGACTGTTCAGCACTTCATAAACGCGACCATATGGAATCTTAGTTCTGCGGATAATTTCCCTTGCAGTACTCACTCCATTGCGTAAGAGGTCGATGTAAACTTTAGCCTCATAGGGTTTCAGCCCACAACCTATCAACCATTTTAATATTCTTCCGTTTTCCTTCTCTCCAAAACCTGAATCACTCATAAAATCCAAAATTAGTGAGTGTAATCGTCTTATATAATATTATCGTTTATAGTATTATGGCAGAGGAATACTTTTTTGATATGTTAGACAGACCGAAGAGATCAACAAAACCAAGGACAACAGGAATAACAGGAGTTTTCGACCCTATCTCTCCAACCGTGTTGGAAAGGTTTGGAGAATATATAGATCTGGTAAAACTTCTTGACCCAACTTTGTGGGCACCTCGCAAAGTGATAGAAGAGGCAATAGCCCTATACAAGAAATATGATATTCTCATACACATTGGTGGAGTCCCACAGGAAATAGCTAGAGTAGAGGGGAAACTGGATGAGTTTTTGACTGAAGCCAAAAGACTCGGCATTGACATTGTAGAATATGAAACCCATGTACTAAAGCCAAATGTAGAGCAGATGCAAGAGGACATCGGGAAGTTGAAAGAGTATGGCTTTAAAGTTGTGGCAGAAGTTGGGTCTAAATGGTGGTGGAAAGATGAAACCAGAATATCGAGAGACGTAATCAAAATAGATAAAACTATCAGAGATTTTGAAACTTATCTCGAGGCTGGCTGTGACAAAGTGATTTGGGAAGGACTTATCGTGCAGAATTTAATCGGTAAACGGCTGGATAATCGAGAAGGGCAAAAAGCGCTTTTAGAGGTGGCCGAAACCATTGGCCCTGAAAATATCATATTCGAGATGTGGGGTCCTAGTCTAACCCAACTAGAACCATTCCGTTTAATTTCGTGGTTGGTTTACCAGTTCGGGCCAGAAGTTAATATCGCAAACATATGGAGTGAAGGTATACCATTACTTGAGTCAGTGAGGCGAGGAACACTTTACGAGATGGATCATCCATACCTAAGATGGCTTAAGGAGGGAAAACCAACACCTAATTGGTGGAAAATGGATCCACCACCATATGATGTGGGGCTGGAGAGGGGGTAGCTATGGATAAAACCCAGATGATTCTAATCTCCATTTCTACAATAATCTTTTTTTATGCTGCCTCATACCTCTTGGCAAGGTACTGGAAAAAGTCTCTTAAAGTAAGAGAGTTAACGGATGAGGAGGCCCTTCAAAAGAAAACTAAGCTAATCCAAGAACTAAAGGAACACTGGAGGCCTCTGCGTTACAACTTGGCGTATGCATTACAGTATCTTGGGCAGGGTTTTGTGAGAATGGCTTTCGTATTTTTCCTCCCGTTATATCTGGCAAAGAAGCTCGGCTATCCTGAAGCTGCCATCCCCGCTCTCATAGCTTTCATTATGTTGGGTTGGGCCATAAAATGGCCGTGGGGGATATTGACGGATTGTTTACCAGTAGGCAGATTCGGAAGGAGGAGACCATACATAGTCATTTTTAATGTTATATGTGTATTAACTCTTGCCATTTTTGCAATTGCCCAACCAGGACCTGAAATTCTGATTCCTCTCAGTATAGGTTTTCTGGCTTTATTGGCTGGTATCGATGCAGCTTACGATGGTTTATTAATCGACATAACACCACCAGACTCCCACGGACTCACTATAGGAGGTGTTGCGTGGGGTTTCAAAGCCGTAGGAGAGCTTATAGGCGCTTTAACAGTTGGAGCGGTGATTTCAACTTATGGATTCTCAACGGCATTTTTAGTAATCATGGTATTTCAGCTATTTACCTTCTCATGTCTTCTTATCCATGAGCCCTCACTAACCCCAGAAAGAAGACCAACAAAAGAAGGTTTTGCCTTGCTATTCACGGAAAAATACCTTTGGCTTGCATTCTTAGCCATATCGCTCCCCTCATATGTCGCATTCTTTTCTCCAACAGCTGGTGCTCTGGGATTCGTTTTAAAAAAGATTGTTGGCGCAGCAGGACTTATTGGGCAGATAGGAGCGGTGAATAGGGGAGCGGTGATAGTAGGCTCCCTTTTAGGTGGCTTCGTCGCTGATAGAATAGGACACAAGAAAACGTATATCATTGCTGCTCCAATAATGGGGCTCCTCATTGGATCCTGGGTCTTCGCTGCTCCCGGTGCCGTGAGTCTGGTATTTCTCCTCGCAGTAATTATGGGATTTGTCGAGGGTTTCTACATTTCAAGCCTGTTTGCAATAATGGGCGATATGTGCCCACCATACCTTCCCGGAACAAACTACCAAGTCTTCATGTCGGCAGGACACATAGGCGCTCTGATTATGCTTTTCATCTGGAGCTTTCTACTAACTTCCTATTCATGGATGTGGGGCATCATAGCGATTGCTGTAATTGGCATATCGAACGTTATACCTATCTACTTCTTGAAGCCTTATGCAGAAGCGAAAGCGATTAAAGTCTGACATTCTAAAAATTTTTCCAAAAAACCTTACTTTTAATTTTTGTGAGGTAATGCAATGATAGAGTTGATACTGGAGTTATTTGCTAGTATGCTTGTAGTTTTTATCGCAGCAATGTTATTCGTTAATGCAATTGAATTTCTTGGTTGTCAACTTAAGTTAGGACATTCATTTGTTGGAGCGATACTTGCTCCCCTTTTCACGTCATTTCCTGAAATGACTATATTCTTAGTAGCGGTTTTTGCGTATAGAGGATTAAGTGGCGAGGAGATAGGTATTGGTACATTATTTGGTCAACCTTTTATGGCATCAAGCCTTTCATACGGTTTAGTAGGCGTTGTTGTTCTACTCGGCTATTATCTAAAGAAGAGAGATGATCTGGTGCTGGAGGTAGATAGAACTCTCATAATACCCTACACATTCATAACATTTCTGTTTCCACTGACAATAGTACCATCGTTCATGGGCGAGTACGCGCGCCATGTTTTTGGTGTTGTTTTCCTGATTTCGTATATAGTATATGTATGGATGATGTACAAAAATAGAATGGTTGAGGTCATAGATGATGCAGACGAGCCATATATTTGTAAATACTTTCCTTATCCAGTAATGGGTGGTGTGATTCAGCTAATTGCTGCAGTTATACTCTTGTATATAGGGTCTCACGAGATGGTATCTTCGGTGGATTGGCTTGCAAAACAGATAGGCATAAGTGCTATGGGTCTTGCGTTGATAGTAATTCCTGCAGCAACAGCAATTCCTGAGACCGTTAGTGCACTCATATGGGGATACAGGGGAAAAGACACGATGTGTATCGGGTCGCTAGTTGGCGAAAAAATTCTGTATTCGACATTCTATCCAGGTTTAGGGCTCATTTTGACGTCATGGGTCCTTGATGTACATGCATACATGAGTGTGGTAGCAACGACAGTAATCTCGCTGATATTACTTTACTATATATTGAAACAGAGAGTACCATGGTATGTACTTTGTTTAGGCTTGTTCTTCTTCATTGCATATGCTGTGTTGGTATTTGCATATCACGTTTAGTAACGTTTGTTCACACATTAACTGTTTGAGATGTGAAAATGATTCAGTGGAGATTGATGAAAAATGGTGTCTCCTTAAAAAATCAATAAAAACAATGCGGGCTCGCCGGGAGTTGAACCCGGGTACGGGGGTCCGAAGCCCCCGAGGATGTCCGCTACCCCACGAGCCCTAAACAAATTTTTGGGAAAATGTTTAAATAAACTACTATGATTGCGAAGATATGTCGCTAAAAGAAAAGGTGGAAGAGATAATTGAAAAAGAAATTAAGCCAGCTTTAATGGCTGATGGGGGTAGTATCGCTGTTATGGATGTTGATGAGGAAAATGGCATCGTTAAAGTACAATTACTTGGCGCATGCAGCGGATGTCCAATGTCTACAATTACTCTAACGATGTTTGTAGAAAGACATTTAAGAACAAAGATTCCTGAAGTTAAAAAGGTAATACCAGTCTAATTTGAACAAATTATATATAAATCAAAAACCAAAAAAAATTTATATCTTAATACTATTTTTTAGCTTATGTTAATATATATCGAACCACTAACCAAGGTTTTTATTGACGGCAAAATGTATGATGGAACGAAAATCAGAGACAAATTATTCGGTGGTTTTTGCGAATGTGGCGGTTTAATGCACCAAAAAATATGGGTAAATGCCAATGGACGCAATTTTTTAATTTCAGAATGTGAAAAATGCTGGAAAAACGAAGTTATGGAGTTCAACAACTTAAGTTTGGTAAATAGAAGCATAGTAAAAGTCATTGACAGAGGAAACATAAGGGACTTTATCAAAGAATTTCTAACAGACACCGAAATTGAGGCTATAAAAAATAAAGTAATGGGCAAAGATTATAATTATAATGCATTCAGTAGAGCCAAAAAGAAACTGGAGGAAATTGGATTAGAATATAAAGATATTTCTCACCTAGTTTAAAATTTTTTATGAACAATCTATTTAAAAAATTGCTTGAAAATTATCGCCTTTACAATGCAATGGTGGATATTTCATCAATATCTAGGCGATATTTCGTCATAGGTTTTTTTGATGGGGTTTTAACTGTCTTAGGTATGATTATGGGTGCTCATTTAAGTGGTGATGCAAGCAAGGAGTTAATAATAAGTGCAGGAATTGCTACTGCTCTTGCATTAGGGATATCAAGCGGTTGGGGTGCTTTTGAGGCTGAGAGGGCTGAACAAATTATTGCCAAAATGGAAAAGAAAAAAGCTTTGCTAAAAGATGTTAAGGGCTGCGCAATTGATAAAGCACATGAATTTGCAATGATTGTTTCATCAATAGTTCATGGTGTTGCACCAATTCCAGCAGCAGTCATTCCCATAATGCCATACTTGTTTTTTCCTTTAAACCAAGCTTTTTATTTTGCATTAGCCCTTGGTTTATTGTCTTTATTCATAGTCGGAATGTTTTTGGGTAAGATTTCAAAAACAAATTTAATAGTTTCTGGTTTAAGAATGGTTACCGCCGGTTTTGTTACATTGCTGGTTGTAACAATACTCAGTCCAAGCCATTTCGTTTAGTTTTTAAAACAATAAGCAACGTTAAAGCTACCCTAAGGTTTGCCCAAAAAGCTAACAACACTATCAATTCTCTAACAAGATTAAGTAAACAAAAAATCATTGTTACAAATATCCTTTCATCCCTCTTCCCAATCAAAAACCTCATTTTAGGAATTTTTTTATATATATCTTCAAAAAAAGCAGCTTTAAATTTTTCAGTGGAGTAACTAACCATAACACTTCCAAATATTGCAAATGCTAAAGCAAGCCATATAAAACGATCAAAATCGGACACGTAAGCCAAAGTTACTAAAAATAAGAAATCAACGAATCTGTCTAAAATTGAATCCATATACTCTCCAACCTTGCTTTTTTTAAGGCTAGCTCTTGCTATTTCTCCATCACAACCGTCAATAATCGAAGAAAATTGATAAAACAAAGCTGCAAGAGGAATGTTAAAAAACAAGATTACAGATGAAATCATGCCTGATAGAAAAGATAGAAGAGTCATTTGATTTGGTGTTACAAAGTCAACCAACAGCTCACTTATCCTAACTGAAATTTTTCTGTTTAAATTTCTCGCAACAATTCCGTCTCCTACGCTTTTCACAGAATTTCTGATTAAAAACCTCTTTGCCTTTTTCACATCCTCTTTTGTATCAATATCCATCCAAAAATAGCCAGAGACTTCCGTTACAGGAATTTTTGCCCTCCTAACTATATCTTTTAACTCAACAACATCCTTTTCTTTAACAATCTCTTCAGCAAACTTGAATATTTCTTTAGAGAGAATAAAAAATCCAGTATCAACGAAATCAAAGTCCTTTAAATTTTTTCCAATATCAATTACTCTTCCATTTTCACATTTCACCTTAGTAGCTTCATCCAAATCGACATACAAAGGATTTCTATCAACAATCAGGCCAAAACCTTGAATCGCTTTCTTTACAAATTCTTCCTCATAAACATGGTCACCCATTACCAAAATAAACCTTTCATCATTCTCAACAAACTTTTTTGCTAAATAAAAAGAGTAACCATTTCCCCTTTCAGGATAAAAATTCCAAACTAATTTATATCTAAAACCTTTATTTTTTAAAAAATTGTCTATTTTATCTCCACTCTTCCCAACCACAATTATAAATTCGTCAACATGGTTTGAAAGTAACTTAATCATTCTAAAAATTATTTCAGTTCCTGCAACTTTAATTAAAGCCTTTGGTAATTTCTCTTTCATTCTCGTGCCCAATCCGGCAGCCAATATAACTGCCTTCATCGCAATCACCTCAGAACTTGAAACAAACAGTAAATTTACTTTCTCAAGTTTTTTAAATTTCACGCTCTTAAAAATTAAGCAGATAAGGTTATATATGTTGCAGCAAACTAAAGCCATGGTGGATTTGCTACTAATTGGAGCCGTAGTAGTATTATTACTGTTTATACTTTCCGGCATAAAAATTGTTAGAGAATATGAGAGAGGTGTAATTTTTAGACTTGGCAGATTAGTTGGAGCGCGAGGTCCAGGCATCTTTTTTGTAATACCAATCTTAGAAAATATGGTCATAGTTGACTTAAGAACAGTAACTTACGATGTTCCAAGCCAAGATGTAGTTACAAAAGACAATGTAACAGTCAGAGTTAATGCCGTTGTTTATTACAGAGTTGTCGAGCCTGAAAAAGCTGTAACAGAAGTTATGGACTACAAGTTTGCCACTGCTCAAATTGCACAAACTACATTAAGGAGTGTAATAGGTCAAGCTGAGCTTGATACTGTTTTGTCTGAAAGAGACAAGCTCAACGTCGAACTACAGCAAATAATCGATGAAGCAACAAATCCTTGGGGTATAAAAGTTACAGCAGTTGAAATCAAAGATGTTGAACTACCTGATGAGATGCGGAGAGTAATGGCAATGCAAGCTGAAGCGGAAAGAGAGAGGAGAGCAAAAATTATCAGAGCTGACGGAGAGTTGCAAGCTGCTAAAAAATTAAAAGAAGCAGCAGAGATAATGGCAGAAAGTAAAGGAGCAATGGCGCTAAGATACTTGCAAACGATCAACGACGCTGCTGCTGAAGACAGCACAACAATCGTTTTGCCAATACCAATAGAATTGTTAAGCTACTTTGTAAGAGACGAGAAAAAATAATTTAAAAATTTTTAAAAATTTTAAAATGTTAACACCACATCGCACTCAGATGCTATTTCTAAAACTTCTACTGCAGCTCCTCTCTTTGCACCTTCAATCAAATCCTCATCTTTTATTTCTCTTTCATCCAGGCATGGTGAACAGCAAAATAGCTTACCTCCCGACTCCAAGAAATTCTTAATTAACTCATCTAACCCCCATTTACAACAAATTACGTGCTCTGCAACTCCTTTTTTGGCCAACCAAACTCCAGAACCTGCTAACATGACATAGACTTCTGCATCATGTACGAAACCGGCATTTGCAATTATAAATGGCAATACTGCCTTTTCTGGATCGTCTGGACCGCTAGTACCCCAAATCATAATTTTCTTAACCATGCTATTACCAATTTAAAAAAGCATTTTTAAAATAAATAGTTTTCTGGGTTTTTACCCTATCATTAAAAACTGTCACAAAAAGTTTATTTGCAAATTTTTAGAATTAAACTAATGTGGAAATCGTAGTTTGCAGAAACTGTCCCGCAGGGCAAGATGCAACCAGCTTGTTGAGAACGTTTTAACAGCTATAATTGACTCAATAGATGAATTAAACAAGGAGATAACTGTAAAAATTTTGTATGCAAAAGATAACATTGAAGCTCCAGCAATCGAAATAATAACAATCTATTAGGTAAGAATTTGTCAATGGAAAAAATAGTACAAGATTTCTCCCCTGAAAAAATTGTAGAAATTATTAGAAGCTGAATTCCGAGCTTACTAGCAGTTTATCAATTTAGTAAAGAAAAAATTATAAATAATTTTAACTCCATCCTTTTGGTGATAACATGATTGACGCAATTGTAACTGGAGAAGTTCTTAAAGCCATTACAAAAGCCATGGTTGCTTTAGTAAGTGAAGCCAGATTTCATTTTCTTGAGAATGGATTACACTCCAGAGCTGTTGATCCTGCAAACGTTGCAATGGTTATTGTTGACGTTCCTACAGACTCTTTTGAAGTTTATAAAGTAGATGAGGATACAACAATCGGTGTTGACGTAAACAGAATCTACGATATTTCAAAGTCAATTAAAAGTGGAGAATTAGTAGAATTAAAAGTTGAAGATGAATCAGATTTAAAAATTAAGTTTGGTAGCGTTGAATATTCTGTTGCACTAATAGATCCTTCTGCAATAAGAAAAGAGCCTAAGGTTCCTCAATTAGAGTTACCCGCAAAAATTGTGTTAAATGCTGGAGAATTTAAGAAAGCCATTTCTGCTGCAGACAAAATAAGTGATCATGTTGTTTTTAGAACTACCGAAGACGGTTTTTACATCGAAGCTGAAGGAGATGTTGACAAAATCACATTTTTCATGAGCGATGCAGAGTTAATAGAATTCAACAAGCAGGAAGCAAGGAGCATGTTTTCAGTAGAATATTTAAAGGAGTTTATCAAGGTCGCTGGAAGCGGAGATCTACTTACAATCTATCTCGGAATAAATTATCCAGTAAGGCTACAATTTGATGTTGCCAATGGTAAAGTTAAGGTGGAATACATCCTAGCCCCAAGAATTGAAGCTGAGTGATGCAGTCTTATTTGCCACTATTACCATTTTTGGCAAAATATCCATTTCTTAAAGCATCAGGAGTCTTCATATCTGAAGAATATCGTGACTTAAATGAAATTTTAAGTTTAAAAGGAAAATTTGAGAGAGAATCATTAGAATTGGGAAAATGCATCGTTTTATCAATTTTTGACAGATGCAATCCAGAATTTGAAGAAATAAAAAGGAGTTTTATCTGTTTAACTTGCGAGGAAAAAGGATGCAAGGTTTATTGCAAAAAAAATGCAATAAATGAAAAGTTTGATTGGAATAAATGCAATCTATGCCTGGAGTGTTTCAAAAATTGCATGCAAAAAGATAGAAAGTATGTCGATTACAAAAACAAGGCAAAGAAGAGCATAATTGCCTTTATATTTTCAAGAATTCTTGTATCAAGCTTCGATGAATGGGTTAGAAGAAGGTACGCCGTTAGAGAGGCAAGAAGGTACAGGGAGTTGATGAAAAATGAGAGTGACGAGTTTCTATTATTTCTAGCAAAAGATTTGGGTGTTAAAACATGCATAAATGAAAATTATCTAGTTCATATAACATCCTATATTAAAGCATCTTCCAAGATTAAAGCTGATGAGTGGCGATTGGTAAATAGATTCATCAAAAAAGGTTACGTTGTCTTGGATAAAGAAAAATTTGTTAGAGTGCTTGAAGAATTTTTAAAAGACAGGCTTTTAGAGAAATTTGAGATTGATTCTTCAACTAAAAAATTTATAGAACCATACATAAAGGAGATAGAAAATGTTTTGGCGAAAGAAAAAGCAAGATTTGAGAAAATCGAATTTGACAAAGTTGATTTCAACTGTTTTCCACCTTGCATGAAAAACATACTTTCTGATTTGAGGAAAGGCTTAAATGTCCCCCACACAGCCAGATTTGCTATAACTTCCTTTCTACTTAACATAGGACTTAATGTAGAGCAAATAATAGACTTATTTAAATCGGCTCCAGATTTTGATGAAGAAAAAACGAGGTATCAGGTTGAGCACATTGCAGGCTCAAAGGGGACAGAATATGAGTGCCCTGCTTGTGATACGATGAAAACATATCAAAATTGTTATGAAAACGAGACTTGCAAAGGTGTAAAACATCCAATTTCTTATTATAAAAGATGTATGCGAAAAACTGGGACAAAACTTAAATAAATTGATTAAGTATTTAACTCTGGTGTCGATATGGGGACGGTTAAGCCTGCATATATTAAAATAATAGCAACGGAATTGTTGAAAAAGTATGGAAGTGAATTTACAAATGATTTTAATGAAAACAAAAAATTAGTTTTACAATACACTAACATCACAAGCAAGAGAGTCAGAAATAGAGTGGCGGGTTATATAACAAGAAGAGTCAATAGAGGGTTGGTAAATGTTTGAAGGAATAATACCAGCTTTGGTAACCCCATTCAAGGAAGATTTCGAGGTAGACTACGAAGGAATTGACAAAAATTTAGATTATCTTGAAAAACACGTTGATGCTGTTGTTCCAGCTGGAACAACTGGTGAATCTGCAACACTAAGCTATGGAGAGCACATTGACGTAGTAAGACATGTAATAGAGGTTTCAAACGTCCCAGTGATTGCTGGAGCTGGATCAAATTCAACAAAAGAGGCTTTATACTTAACGCAAAAGGTTGAAAAGGCTGGAGCAAATG
This sequence comes from Archaeoglobaceae archaeon, assembly GCA_021163065.1. GTDB lineage: Archaea > Halobacteriota > Archaeoglobi > Archaeoglobales > Archaeoglobaceae > B5-G16. The sequence goes on from JAGGXN010000001.1 coordinate 11,260, forward strand.
CTGCAATGCTAATAACACCTTATTACAACAAACCAAATTTAAATGGGTTGCTAGAGCATTACAAAACTATAGCTAAAGAAGTATCAATTCCAATAATCGTGTACAACGTTCCAAGCAGGACTGGAATTAACACTACTCCAGAGTTGGTTGAAAAGCTTGCAGAGATTGACAATATAATCGGTATTAAGGAGGCAAGTGGAAACTTAAAGCAGATTGCTGAAATAATTAGAAGGACTGCAGACAAAGATTTCATAGTTTTATCTGGAGATGATTTTCTGACGTTTCCAATCCTCTGCTTAGGCGGTAAAGGGGTCGTAAGTGTTGCCGCAAATGTTGCCCCGCATTTAATGAAAGAGATGTATAAAGCATTTAAAGATGGAAATTTGGATAAAGCAAGGGAATTGCACTACAAATTGACACCACTTTTTGACGTTTTGTTTATAGACACAAATCCAATTCCGGTTAAGAAAGCTTTAAATCTAATGGGTCTAGCTGCTGGAAAGCCAAGATTGCCATTAGTAGAATTAAGTGACGAGAAAACTGAAAAATTAAAGACAGTTCTTAAATCACTAGAATTGCTTTAATTTTTGAATTTTTAACCAAAGAGGTGAAAGCATGATAAAAGTAGCTGTTACTGGAGCTGCTGGAAGGATGGGAAAGCTAATTGTTAAAAATGTTTTTGAAGATGAAGAATTGGAATTAGCTCAAGCATTTGATGTTGTTGAAATTGGTAAAGATGCTGGCGAACTCGCAGGAGTTGGCAAAATTGATGTAGAAATAGAGGATGCAAGCAACATTGAAAGCAGGCTCAATGCCGATGTTTTGATTGACTTTACAAATGCAAATGCTGCAGTTGAAAACATAAAGGTTGCTTCTGAAAAAAATATAAAGTTGGTTGTTGGAACTACCGGTTTCGATGAAGAGCAAAGAAAGTTGATTGAAAACTACTGTAAAAAAGTACCAGCGGTGATTACCCCAAACTTTAGCATTGGGGTAAATGTTTTCTGGAAATTGTTAGAATTTGTCGCCAACTACCTTGCAAATTACGATATTGAGATCATGGAAATCCACCATAGATTTAAGAAAGATGCTCCAAGTGGTACAGCACTAAAGGCGGCTGAAATACTAAAAAATAAGCTCAAAGAGATGGGTCACGAGAGAGAATTTGTTTTTTGTAGAGAAGGATTAAAAGAAAGAAAAAATGAAATTGGAATTTTTGCAATAAGGGGTGGAGATGTCGTCGGAGAGCATACTGTTTACTTCATAGGATTTGGTGAAAGGGTTGAAATTTCGCATAAAGCGACATCAAGACAGGCTTTTGCATCTGGAGCTATTAAAGCTGCTAAATGGATTGCTAAAGTCAACAAGCCTGGAATTTATGGAATGAATGATGTTTTAGGTTTATAATTATTTTCTAACAGGTTTTTTAGCAAATCTCGTTATCATTATTGGAAATACATTTATTACGCCAAGCAAATCCCCATTCTTAATCTCACCATTTTCGATTGCTGTAAAAACCACAAAGTCTATTTTTCTATCTTCTTCAACTAATCCAGGTTTTCCTAAGCTTCCTGTAGCTTCAACAAATCCCAAAGCATTTCTCATACAACTGCATGGTATTGAAATTGAGTCTTGCGGAATGATTACTTCTTTCACTTTTACTTTATATTGCTTGCCTCTTTCAACTTTAACATTTTCATCCGCAATCAACATTCTCCAACTACCTTTCGTTCCAATAGTATATTCATAGTTTTCTCCATCAAGAACTATTCTTTTTATCTCTCCATCCTCCATCCAAACAATATTAAATTCCATAGAGCCACCTCCATATGTTATATTTCCTTAGGTGAAAAACATTTTGCAAGTAGATTCTCGCAATTCTTACAAAATACCTTGAACCATCCATGGGTTTCTTCAATTTTTATCGATTCCGGAGATATTTCGCCTCCACACTTACTGCAGCTATAAAAAAACTCATTACATATTTTTTCAACGGTTTTTATATTGCTTTCCATCCAATTGATAATCATTTCCAACTTTTTATAAAATCTATCATCTGCTCCTTTTGCGGATTCTTTATCTTTTTCCATTACCCAACCCCATATCCAGCTTGCAGTTTCTTCTATATAATCCAACTGCCTTCTAAAGAAATCTGGAAACTTCTGCGACTCATTTAACTTTGAAAATCTTTTAAAACACATAGCAATTACATCTTCAATAAGATCCCCACAGATAGGACAGATGCCAAATTCTTCGTACTTCCCATCAGCTTCTTCTTCACCACAAATTACGCATTTCATATTATTAATAATGGGTTTAGGAAGTATATAAACTCGTCGATAGGAGATATATACAATATTCCAAATATACAATAAATAAAAAGAGAAATAAAATCAATAGAACTTCTTCGGCATGTAGTATCTTGTAATTTCTTTTTTGCATTTTTTACATATTACAACCCTATATTCTCCATCCTCTTTAACTTCAATACTTCCCGGAATTAGTTCAGCATTGCAGTTTGGACATCTAGAAAAGAATTTTTCACCTATTTCTCTTACTATCTTCGGATTCGCTTCCATCCAATCTATCACCATCTCCAATCTTTGAAAATATTCATCATCAACTTTTCCTTCCTCTTTCAGCTCTTTGTAAGCTTGCCACCATAGAGTTTGTTCTAAATACCAAAGTTTTCTGCTCATCATCAAAACGTAGTATGGTACCTTCTCACTCTTAATTTCCAAATCTCTCTCCAAAAGCTCGAAGTATGCAGCTATTATGTCGTCAAGAGCCTTACCACATTTTTCGCAAATCCCAAAATCTTTGTATTTGCCTCCAACAACTTCAGACTTACAAATGATGCATTGCATGAAATATTTTGATATGGCTAATATATAAAGTTATTTGTATGTATTAAATAATGATTAAACATTGTGTTTTCAACCCAAAAATTTCGAAATTCGAAAAGTTTATATCGACATGTCCAATTGTACATAACGGGTGTTTAAAATGAGAGAGAAAATGGCAGTGACATTTGTAATATTTGTAGTTGCCACGCTGCTTTCAGGATGCACTCAGAATGCGGAAAAAGACAATGCAAAAGTTACTCTCAAAATATTCCACGCTGGAAGCTTAACTGAGCCGATGAAAGCCTTTAAAAAAGTTTTTGAGGAAAAATACCCAAATATAGACGTACAATGCGAGGCTGCAGGAAGTGCTGCTACGATAAGAAAGGTTACCGAACTTGGCAAAATAGCAGACGTGATTGCCTCAGCAGATTACACACTCATTCCAAAGATGATGTATCCTAAGTATGCAGACTGGACAATAATGTTTGCAAAAAACCAAATCGTGCTTGCTTACACAGACAAAAGCAAGTATGCAGATGAAATAAATTCCAAAAATTGGTATCAGATTTTAAGAAGACCTGATGTCAAGTTCGGCTTTTCAAATCCAAACGATGATCCTTGCGGTTATCGTTCGCAAATGGTTTTGCAGCTTGCGGAACTTTACTACAACGATTCAACGATTTACGATGATCTCGTTACAAAACATAGCAATCTAAAATTTGTGGAGGAAAATGGTGCATATATACTCAGAATGCCAAAGTCGGAAGATATAAATCCAGACACAAACAAGCTGATGATCAGAAGCATGGAGATGGAACTTATTCACGGAATTGAAACTGGAGAAATTGACTACTACTTCATATACCGCAGTGTTGCTCAGCAGCATGGACATAAATTCATAGAACTTCCACCTCAGATAGATCTCAGCAGCACTGAATATGCAGACTTATACAAGAAAGTTAAGGTCGTGCTCGCAAATGGAAAAGTTGTTACTGGTAAACCGATTGTTTATGGAATCACCATTCCAAAAAATGCAGAGCATAAAGACTATGCTGCAAAGTTTGTTGAACTTGTGATAAGTGAGGAAGGGCAGAAGATTCTTGAAAAACTTGGTCAACCACCGGTAACTCCAGCCAAAGTTGATAATGAAGATAAGTTGCCAGAAAATCTGAAGAAATACGTCAAAGAGATACATTAAACCATGAAACTCTCATTTTCCATTTTTCTGGCGATTCTCTCATCCATTATCGTGATATTTATATTACTTCCAGTAGTTGCTACAATTTCCGTCCAGTTTTACGATTTTAACGAACTTACGAAAGCTATGAGCGACAAAACAGTATGGGACTCTATTTTTTTAACGTATTATGCTGCTCTAATTTCAACACTCATAGCTATAATTTTTGGAACGCCTTTGGCATATATACTCTCAAGATACGACTTTCAAGGAAAGAGTATAGTTGAAGGGATAGTAGACGTTCCAGTTGTAATACCACACACAGTTGCAGGTATTGCATTACTTGCAGTTTTTGGCTCAAATGGATTGATTGGTAGTTTTTCGCCAA
>JAGGXN010000119.1 GCA_021163065.1 Archaeoglobaceae archaeon
AGTGTAAGGAGGACCGTCAACAAAGTAAAATTTTTTTTCAGCCTTATTCGATTTATCTTTAACGAGTTTGTAAATGTTATTGGATTTCCAAAACACCTCAATTTCTCTTTCAACATCTTTAGGCTGATAAATGTTAGGCATCATGGCAGAGATGCTTTTGGGTGTGTTAAAATATTTTATCTTTTAGTTAGATTTTTGCTAAAACCTCAAAACTTCATTTACAAAAACTCTTTTCAACATTTAAGTTGTCTAAAGCCTACATTTCGCTAGTTTCATTGAAATCGTGCAAAATAGGCTCGTTATTGCTTTTTAAATCGTTTTTCCTATAAAATCCACAAGTTTGCCGGCAAAAATAGGAGTAATATTCTTTATATATTGTTTTACGTTACTAGCAATTTGAACTATTACCATCAGCTAATTTTAAAATAACTAACATAATTATTTTTTCGCTTCAATCCAAAATTTATTTAAATAAATGTAGATTAAATATAGTTTTACCCAAATGCAGATTCCCAAACGAGCTCTATTATGTCTTTAACTTCAATCTTGTCATCTACCTTTTCTGCCTTAACTCCATCTTCAAGCATTATCATGCAGAATGGGCAAGCAACCGCTAAAATCTCCGCTCCTGTCTCTGCTGCCTCTCTAGCCCTAATGTTGTTTGGCCTATCCTTACCAGGATACTCTCTGATAAGATTGCCGCCTCCAGCTCCACAACAGAAACTTCTTTCCCTGTTTCGTGGCATTTCAACAAGCTCTATGCCAGGAATGGATTTCAAAATCTCCCTCGGTAATTCATACATTCCATTGTACCTGCCCAAATAGCATGGGTCGTGATACGTTACCTTCTTGTTTATCGGCTTTTTGAACTTGATTTTGCCACTCTTTATTGCATCATAGATTACTTCAAGAATAAATTTAACATCCAAGCCATACTCATTCTTAAATGTATTGTAACAGTGAGGAGAGGTGGCGATAATCTTCTTAACCCCGTACTTCTCAAATGTTTTCATGTTTTCTTCCATCAAAACTTGGAATAAGCCTTCTTCGCCAACTCTCCTAACATCGTTTCCACAACAACCTTCTTCTCTCCCAAGAATTGCATAATTAATATCTAAATCCATGAGCATTTGAGCAATCTTTTGCGTTATCGGTTTGTTTCTATTATCAAAGGAGTGGGCACATCCAACAAACCAAAGATACTCAAACTCTGGGTTGTTTTTAACAGTAGGAACCTCAACTTCCGCCTTCTTAGCCCACTGGTCTCTTTTGAACTTTGCCTCACCCCATGGATTTTTCTGCTTTTGAACGTTCGTTAAGAAATCTCTTATATCCGGGGGAGCTTCGCCACTCTCAATTATACCCCTACGCATCTCAACAAGGATTTCCATTTGCTCAACGTAAACGGGGCACATCTCCATGCAAGCTCTGCAGGTTGTGCAAGCCCAAATGCCATCCATATCCATTACTGTATCCAGCAATAAGATGTCTTCAGCTCCCTCACTCTCATTTTCATTGTTATCATTTCCATTATTGTCACCGCCATTGCTTTTAGACTTATTCAAAACCCTCTCAAGTCTCCTTATGTTTTGCACCAAAAACATTGGAGATAGCGTTGTCCCAGAATTAAAAGCTGGACAATTGTCTTGACATCTCCCGCATCTCATACATGCTAAGCTTGCCAACAAATCTCTCCTCGTTAAATCAGATGGAGTTATTGCTCCCATGTACTCTTCGCTTGGTGATGCTCGCAATACTCCAGCTTTTCTTTCACTCTTTGTAAATATGCTAATTGGAGCTAAGAAAATGTGTAATAGCTTTGTATAGGGAATGGCTGCTATAAATGCGAGTATCAATAGTGTATGCAAACCCCAAAAGATGTAGGGCAAGGCAGAATCGTTTAGCCCACTAAACCTAACAAACTCTTTCAGAATTATTCCAGAAGCTACTGCCAAGATGAAAACTATTAAAACCAAGTCATCATCTTTAGCAAATTCGTACTTCTTGGCAAATCTGCTCGGCTTGATTATGTATCTGTTTATTGCCGTAATAGCCAATCCAATAGCCATCATAACGGCTGCAATCGTCATTGAGAGTTTTAGGGAGGAATACAAAGTTCTGAATAAATCGGGAATTACAATTGAAATTGTAAACACAAAAATATCAAACAAAATTATTATCGTACCCCATAAGAATAGGAGATGTGCCACACCCATCTTCGATTCTCTTAAATACAACCTAAATAAAACCAATCCATCTCTTACAACGTACCATAGTCTTTTTTTAGGATTACTTGTTCTATCTTCCCCCTTCAAACCAATGTTTATGAAGTTCCACTTTTGCCACATTCCGTAGAAAAAGATTGCCAATGAAACTATTAGCAAGAAATAGTACAGTAAGCTAAACATCGTCAACACCTCCTACAACATCAGCCTCCTTATGAATTTCGTTTATGTTTTGATGGCAGTATTGACAATCAATCGGATGGCTTTCAATTATATTTGTACTATGGCAAGCAGTACAGATTAAACCATTTGATACGTTTGATGTGGGTATGACTGTATCAGGCGGTGATCCATGGCAGAATGCTGTTAGGGGATCTGTTTGATGACATTCCTTACAATCTATTGAGTGAATTGGATGCACGTCATTTCCATGACACTCCTCGCAGTACTTCTCCCCATTAACATGGTCAACGTATTTTTCAGCATTCGCATGACAATCTGTGCAGTTTAAATTAAAATCCAAACTTTTTTCAGCGTTTATCGTAAAAATTGGGAGTATGAAAAGTATAGGTATAAAAATTAATAGGAGGAGTTTTCTCATTTTTCTCCCTCCAAAAACTTCTTTTCAAACTTTTCGTGAATCGTTTTTGCATTCCCATGACAATCCACACAAGTTGTTTTTGGCATGTGGATGCGTAATAGTTTCGTTTCATGACATAAGCTACAATTATTGATGTTATTAGACGTATAATTATCACTCCAATTTCCTTCTGGATGTTCCTCGATTTTATGGCATTCTACGCAGTACTCAATTCCATTTACGTGATCTTTATACTCCCATGGCTGTGTATGACACTGGCAGTCATTAACGGTTTCAATTTTTGTTTCAGATTTTTGAGCACATCCAATTAGTGATATAGCCAATATTAGAAGGATAATTAATGATTTATTCATTGTCTACCCCCTACCACCAGAAATTCGGGAATATATTAAGGTTTCGGAAAGTTTGAAATTATTTATTGTTAACTTTGTTAGATCATTCATGCGGGTTGTGGCAGACTACACAAAGTATTCCTTGATTGTGGCTCTCGTTGACTGTATCAATCACGCTTCTGCCGGGTATGTCTAAATGGCACTTTAGACACGCATTTCTACTTCTTTCAATCTTGATAGACTCTTCACTTCTCCTCAACGTATGTTCCTTCCCGCTCCCATGACAAGCCTCACAATTCACACTTGAATGGTTTTTCATTCCCTTATATGTATCATAATGGCATTCCAAGCATATTTTCGTATCTGAATACTTCTGCTCCTTTGATCCCTCAATCGCCAGCCATGTAGCCATGCTCTCCTGCTTTATGTAAGGCGATACACCAAAGACGTATGTGAACAATACTAAATACACGATTGCTGCAAACGCCAAACCTAAAATTATCGTCTTCGACTTCATTGTTATCACTCCACAACGTATGAATCCAATCCTATGTACAAAACTCTAGGAAACGTTCCCTCCTCAGGCTTAAGCACTGTTACCTTGTTCTCCTTAATGAGCTTGTGAACTTCACTACTCTCATCATTCACATCCCCAAAGACTCTCGCACCCGTTGGACAGACCAGGACACATGCCGGCTCTAAACCATCTTTAATTCTGTGGTAGCAAAATGTACATTTGTCAGTAACCTTTTGCTCAGGATGTAAAAACGTAGCTCCATACGGGCATGCAACAATGCAATACTTACGTCCAATGCAAGTCTCCTTATCCACCAACACTACACCTTCTTTGGTATAAAATCTGGCATAAACTGGGCAAACGTTGACACATGGGGCATTTGCACAGTGATTGCATAATTTCGGAACAAAAAAAGTCTTTGGGTACTTCCAATCAGCATCTAAAAATGGGTTTTTGTCTGTGTTCATCACAATCTTCTGAACCTTTGATTCAGAAATTGGAATCCTTTCTTCAACCGAATAACCTTCTATCCACGTCCTTGCTAATGGAATGTCTAAAGGCACCTCGTTCTCAGTTTTACATGCAATAACGCAATTTCCACATCCAATGCACTTGTTAACGTCAACAACCATTACGTAGCTCTTTGACTCAGATCCTTGCTCTAATTTAGACAATGCCCTAACCAGAGGAATCCCTGTGAAGCTTAAAGCAATTGCACTTTTTATGAAATCCCTTCTTTTCATCCCTCCACCTCCATAGGTAGTAGTTTGTAGCCAATGTAGTAGAGTAAGATTGCCAGAGCCATAAAACCGATTGTAGCCATGATTTCAAATGGATGAACTTTAAACGGTACTGGTTTTAATCCAGAAATCAATTTTAAAACTTGTCCACCCATTACCAGGTCAATTCTGAGGAAAAATATGCCGATAATCGTAACCATTGAAGCGGCAAATACTCCTTCAACTTTCCTTCCTATTTTAGGTATTGCGAGGAGTATTACTGGCGTGACTAAGCCAATTAAAACTTCTATACCCCAGAAATTGAGGGCGTAACTTCCAGATATGAACACCTCCACAGCCTCTCTCGAAAATAAGGTTGAATTTGGATATGCTTTCAATATAAACTTCCATGCGGTAAAGAATGCTGTGATAACTAACGAGAGGCCAAGAACAAATCTTAAAGTTTGTATTGCTTCGTATCTATCTCCTTTAATCTCCACACCTTTTACATAATCTGTAACAACCGTTCCAATTACGGTTAAAGCAGCACCAGAGACTATTGCTGAGAGTATGAAGTAAATCGGTAAAAGAGGTCCATGCCAGAATGGTAGGTAATTGACGGCAAACAAAGCCCCTAAATTGCTGTGGGCAATTATTGCTGTAACGACTGTAATAAAACCAATTACCCTTGCAAAATCTTTAGTCTCTCTAGCTTTTGGTATTGTTAAAATTCTTGCGATCAAACTCTTTATTTTATTGTCACTCTCCCTTTGTTTAATTAAGTCATCATAGAAGTAGAACCACATCTCAACTATCAAGAATATGACGTATAAAACGTAAAACATTATCATCCAGAACATGATACTTTGGGGATTTGTATGTCCAAGCATTGCGTAAGCCCCTCTAAAAACCTGTTCGATTTCAAGACCTATTGTCATCAAACCAACGAGTATTGTTACAAGAGCCATGAGTAACCCCTCTTTGACGATGGGTTCGAGCTTTGAAATTCCAAAAACTTCGCCCAAAGAAGCTACAATACACAAACCAGTTGTTGAGACAACGAAGAAAACGTATACAGCAACCAACAACCTCCAAGGCATTCCCAAAGCAGATTCATAAGGTTCAATTGGAATTATAGGCCTTGTATGAATTTGAATGATTCCGATTATACCAAGCAAAACCAATAGAGTTAAAGTAAATATTGCAGCAATTTCGGCTTTTTTCAAATTTTTGCCGCTAATTTCCAAGTTTAAGCTCATCGAGGGTACTAATTATCTG
>JAGGXN010000135.1 GCA_021163065.1 Archaeoglobaceae archaeon
CGATCAGCTACAAAGGGAAAATAGAGGCTTTAAACGATACTATTAGACTCGTTAATGGAGATTACAATACATCTTCCAATTGCGGGATAATATCGGATTATTAAGTTTGAATGGGTCGGCTTTTTGGAATAGGATTCCAAGAAATGCAAAAAGCAATAATAAAAGTGCAATCTAAATATTTGGTTTGTTTAAAGGAAGAATTTGAGTTGCAAAAGTAATCGCTGAAAAATATAAATGTATATAAATGTATTTTAAAAATCAAAATTGAGAATTGGGTGGTCAAACTGGAAAATTTAAAAAACTGTTGAGCGTTTAAGATACAGATGGAAGAGGAGAAAATCGTAACCGCCAAGGATATAGCTGAAAAAATGGAAAAAATAAAGCACAAAATTGCAGTTGGCAGTGGAAAAGGTGGTGTTGGAAAGTCAACCATAGCAGCTTTGTTAGCAGTCCATCTTGCCAGAAACGGTAATAGAGTAGGAATTTTTGATGTTGACTTTTTTGGGCCAAGTATTCCAAAATTTTTCGGTGTAGAAAGGAAATTTTACGAGTTCATTGTGAGAAAAGTGGGATTGTCGCCTGTTCACAGCGAAAAGTACGGAATTAGTATTGTTTCAATTCAGTTTGCGTTATGGAGGAGAGAAACACCAATAATGTGGAGGGGAGAGAAGATCAATGCAATGATTAGAAGTTTCTTAGGTGGAGTTGACTGGGATGAAGAACTGGATTATTTACTCTTTGACTTACCACCTGGAACTGGAGATGCGATATTGACGATAATTGACTTCGTTGAACTCGATGGGTTGGTTATAGTTACAACTCCTCAAGATTTATCTGTCTCTGTTGTGGAAAAAACGATAAAGATGGTTAAGGAAACAGAAACAGAAATTTTAGGGATTGTTGAAAATATGAGTTATTATAAATGTCCAAATTGCGAAGAAAAAAATTATATTTTTGGAAAAAGTAAAGTTTCAGAGATGGCTAAAGATTACGGCATTGACGTTATAGCCGAGATTCCATTGGATTTAAAGCTAATTAAAATGGCTGAGAGGGGAAGAATAGAAGATTACCCATACGATTACTTTGCAGAATTTTTGCTCGACTAATTTTTAATCATCAAAAACTTGCATAAGGATGGTATGGATGAAATTTGTTTTAGTTGTAATCTTAAATTTGTTTGGATTAACGGTAACGCAACATGCAAAATTGATGCAAAAATTGATTTGTTACAAAAATATATAACGGATTTAAATTAAACTTATTTTGTGTTTCTAAAAGTTATCTCAACCAATGGATGAGGGGCGTTTTCTATTATCTCTATATCTTCCACAGACTTCAACTTTTTCTTTCTTACCAACTTCTCAATACCCAACTCTATGGTTGTTGGAACTTTAAGCAAATATGCATCCAACTCTTTTATGCCAAGACTCTTTGCAGCAACAACTCTATGGTGTCCATCGACAAGATAAAAATTGTCGTTTTTAACTATCACAACAACGGGCTCGGCTAAACCCCTTTTCAATTCGTACATTCTACCCCTCAACTCATCAGCATATATCTTAGTTTGAGTTGGAATTAACTTATCTACCAAAACCTTTCCTCTTTCGACGTAAACTCTTACTCCATGAACTTTTTCAATTGTCCTCTTAAGTTTATACACCTTATCAGGATCTACTCTTTCAATTTGACTCCTTATAACATCTGCATTGGATATGATTCCAACAAGTCTATCTTTCTCATCCACAACAGGTAGTTTAGAATGACCGGTTCTAAACATAACCCTTGCTGCATCTCTCAAATCCATAAAATCTCTTGCTACATAAAGTTTTTTGCTCATTATCTCCCCGATTTTCGTTTTTGGGTCTTTTTTAAGCAAATCTATGGAAGAAACGTATCCAATTACCTTTCTCTCATCATCAACAACTGGAAATCCATCATGTCCTGTTTTCTCTATCAAGTTTATCGCATCTTCAATCGTATCTTCAGGCTTCAACGTGTAAACGTTTTTTGTCATGTAATCTGCTACTCTAATTTTTGTCATTAATGAAGTTGTTTTGAGGTTGTTTATATAATGTTCTTAAGCTCAATCAACCACTTCAAAGTGAATTATTGTAACAAATTCGTCATCTTTGACGTTCCCATATATCTTCTTTAAAGCTTTAACAAGATCGTCTTTACTTTTAAATCCGTCTATTGCTGCATCTTTATCGTTCAACTCCTTCAATCTTTTAACAACAGCCTTTAGAATTCTCGCTTTGCAAAATACTTTGTTGTCAGCGGTAAATTCAACAATCTTTCCGACTGGATAGCTTTTCAATCCTTTTCTAATGGTTGTCCTCTTTTTTCCATTCAGAATCATATTGACGTATTCTTTATCAAAGTTGATCCTACTCTTCATCGTACCATCTCCAAACTTTCTGTATCGCCTTCAACAAAACTCTGAACTTTTTAAATCCTCTCTCTTCAATCTCCCACCAAGGTTTGAGTTGCAAACACTTGCTAACCAAAATCTCCTCCTCAATTTTATCCAAATCAGTTTTTTTAGTGTTTAAATAGTAGTATTTAACCAAAGGTCTGACAATATCCGAGACGTATTCATACAAGCTTATTCCCTGGAAATACTTACTCATCCTCCTTCTTTCAACTCTTGAATACCTTGGCTTTGGCATTTCTAAGTTTTTCATCAAACTGTTAAGCAACCCTATTGCTGTTTCAACTTCCAAGTCTCTTAGCTCATCATTTAGGTATTCAACAACTCTTTTAATGAATGCAGCATTTATTTCCTCTATCTTGGAATGAATGTGCATTTTTAAAGGCTTTAAAATTATCAACGTATATTCTCCTGAGATTTCGTTTCTCTGCGGTGTTATATGTACAGGATAAAACCCATTTTTTGTCCAAAATCTTAAAAGCTCTGGTGAAACACCGAATCCTGAACCTGCCCAATCTAAATCGTTTTTTAAAGCCCATTCAACAAGTTTTTGTAATGCAAAGCTTCCTATACCCTTGTTCATGAGCAAAGGATGCGTTGCTATTCTAACAATTCTTACTCCTTTAAACTTTGGAAATTCGTAATCCCAGTAATGCTTGAGTATTAAATCTGGTATTATCTGTCCTTTTGGCTTGTAACCTTCTCCCATCTTTTTTATAGCTTCCTCATCCAATCCACCCTCAATTGCCACATGCAGGGAGCATACTGTTTTATTATTTACAGAAACTCTGAAGACTAAATGATTTGGCATGTCTAAGAGAATTACCAAGTCTGAAGGTCTGTTTCTGTAGTGAGCTAATACATAAATTCCAAAGAATTCTCTTAGCAACTTTTCATCCTCAATAAGCTTGTCTTTATCTACATATTCAAATTTTAGCTCGCCTTTTTCAACAGCATCAACATCCTCTTCATTAAGTTCTGCTGGTTGAGCATCTAAAAGCAAAACGTCGTTAAGCCACTTTTCAATTGGATCATATTTTCCATACCTTATCGGCTCATCCATGTGAATTTGCTGAATCTCTACACTCTCATCCTCCTTTAATCTTTTTAAAAATCTGATGCTAAATCCCCTTCCAGCACCTTCGTATCCATGAATTGTTGATGAGAAGATCGTGTATCTAATTCCTTCAGTAATCTTCCACAAAACTGGGACATCGATGCCTGCAGCCTCATCAACAATGATTATATCCGCATAATCTTTCTCAATCATTGCCCTTCTTGGCACGACGTATTCAACTCTGGCAAATTTGTTGCTTACAACGGTAACCATTCCATTTGATTCCTTGACTCTAAACTCTCTCATTCCCTGTCTAATCAAGGATTTTTTCAAAAAAGTAAAGTAGGTTTGGACTGCCTGCAAAGTTGGGGCTACAACCATAATTCTTACCGGTCTCTTTAAAACTCTATGCATTCTTGAGATTAAAAATGGTGTTACAATGCCTAAAACAGCAGTTTTTCCCCTTCCTCTATCCGCAGTAATAACAACAGCCTTTCTTTCTTTTTGCCTGTCAAAAAACATTTCAAACAGTTCTAAAACTCTAATTTGATCTTGCGTTGCACACAACTTGTATAGCTTTTTCTTTATCTCCTTTTTTTCTGGGATTTGTATCTCTTCCCTCGTAATGCCAACTTGTTCGTATTCGTAGTTTTTAACAACTTCAAACCTGTCAGCATTGTAGATGATTATCCCATCTGCACTAATCGTTTTTTCAATGAATCTTCTATAAAATCTAGGAACTATGTCTTTAACATCGTATGGCTCGCTTATTATTTCAGCATGCCATCTACCAATCAAATTTTTCCATTCATCAACTTGTGGACTTAAGATTAAGATTAATCCCCCTTCTGCAATTGTCTCAATTACAATTCCCAAATCGTTTGGCTGGAAACCCTCGGTTAAATCAAGAATCAGAGATGAATAAGTCTCGCCTAAAACGTTTTGGGAATCCTTAAAATGGACAAATTTACCATTAAAGTACTTTTCAGCTTTTTCAAGAAAAACACTTCTTCCTACAACAAGTAAATTCTCTTTCCAATCAGGATTAAGCTTTGTTAGATAATCTTTATATTTCTTGTAGACTTTTGCAGCTAAGGATATAAAATCATCGTTAAATTTTGATGAGCAAAGCACGACTCCAAACCTATGCCTGTTTTTTGATGCGGTCTCACAAGCTTTTTTGATTTCTGAATAAAGCTGTCTTATTGTCATTGTTTAAGGAAATTCGTTGGTGAATAAAAAGTTTTGTTGGTTTAATTGCGACTTTTCTGGTGAATTTTTTATACTTTACAAATCCATCCTATGTAATGATTGCTGAAATCTGGGTTGAAAAGTACAGACCAAAGACACTTGATGAAGTAGTTGGTCAAGAAGAAGTTGTGCAAAGACTGAAAAGTTATGTAGAGCGAAAGAACATCCCACACTTACTTTTTGCCGGCCCACCAGGCACTGGAAAGACCGCCTCAGCCATAGCCTTGGCGAGAGATCTATTTGGAGAAAATTGGAGGGACAACTTTGTGGAGATGAATGCAAGTGATGAGAGAGGCATAGATGTTGTCAGGCATAAAATAAAGGAGTTTGCAAGAACAGCTCCAATTGGTGATGCACCATTTAAAATAATATTTCTTGATGAGGCAGACGCTTTGACTGCTGATGCCCAAGCAGCTTTAAGGAGAACAATGGAGATGTATTCGAAAACATGTAGGTTTATTTTAAGCTGTAATTATGTTAGTAGAATTATCGAGCCAATACAAAGCAGATGTGCCGTTTTCAAATTTAGGCCTATCCCGGCTGAGGCTATGAAAAAAAGATTACTTGAAATTTGCAAGAAGGAAAATATTAAAATTGCAGATGATGGTTTAGAGGCTTTAATTTACATAGCAAATGGAGATTTTAGAAAAGCAATCAATGCTTTACAAGGAGCTGCTGCATTTGGTGAAGTAATAGATGCTGAGGCAATTTACCAAATTACAGCTACGGCGAGACCAGAAGAACTAGCAAAGTTGTTGAATTTAGCTTTAAGCGGGAATTTTATGGAAGCAAGAGAAATGCTTGATAAGATGATGATTGAATACGGCATGAGCGGGGAAGACATAGTCTCGCAGCTTTTTAGGGAAATAGTGTCATCAACAATGGATGAAAAGATGAAAGTTTTGCTAATTGATAAACTTGGAGAAATTGACTTTAGATTGACTGAAGGAGCGCATGAGAGAATCCAGCTCGACGCATATTTAGCTTATCTATCTACTCTAAGCAAAAAGAAGGTATGAAAAACTGGGGGAACTTTAAGAGTGAAAGGCTGAAGGGATATGAGATTGCGAAAAAGAAAGGAGAGGTTGATGAAGATATAATTCCATTGTTAGACCTAATAAATTCAAAGGAGAGTTTTGTAACACTTTCAAGTTGTAGTGGAAGAATTGCTGTCATAGACACCCCAGAATTTGGGGATAAGATTAATTCGGAATTCTTGGGCAAGTGGCATTACAAAGTTGATGCTAATGAAGTTGTTGATGCTGTAAAGAAAGGAAGAAAAACCACTTGGCTAATAGCATACCCTCCAATAATCCACGTTGCTTGTTCAGATTTAGCCAATGCTGAAAAGTTGATGAAAATAGCAAACAACGCTGGATTTAGGAGAAGTGGGATAATCTCTTTGAAAAAATTGGTTGTTGAAATCTCATCTCTCGAAAGACTCGAATTGCCTATAGCAATAAATGGTGAAATGATTTTAGATAACAAAACCATTGAAGTTATGGTTGATTTTGCGAATAAGAAGTTGTTGAAGGGAAAGGAAAAACTATATAAATTTAAAGAGTTAATTATAAAAGAACTTTAATTATCAAATCTTAAGCAATCAAAATTGTTATATTTACATTTAAAAACAATAGTTATGGATTACTACTATGATCCTCTATCGTTTTTTGGAAACTTGATTTGGTTTTTGCTACTATTCTACCTAATTTTAGCACCTCAAATCCAGTATAGGCAATTGATGGCTGCAAGGAGAAGTTTGATGAAGAAAATCGGTTCAAAGAGGGGAAGTAATGTTATATCCTTAATCCATAGACAGGAAAGTATTGGTTTGTTTGGCATTCCATTTTACCGATTTATAAACATTGAGGACTCTGAACAAGTTTTAAGGGCTATAAGAAGCACTCCAAAAGACCAGCCTATCGATTTAATACTCCACACTCCTGGAGGATTAGTGTTAGCTGCAACACAGATTGCAAAAGCAATAAAAGATCATCCAGCGAAGACAACTGTTATAATCCCACATTACGCAATGAGTGGTGGAACGTTAATTTCTTTAGCTGCTGATGAAATAATAATGGATCCAAATGCAGTTTTAGGTCCAGTAGATCCACAATTGATGAATTATCCAGCACCGTCAATACTCAACGCCATTTCAAAAAAAGACCCCAAGGATGTAGATGATCAAACATTGATATTGGCTGACATTGCTGAAAAGGCCATTAATCAAGTTAGGGAATTCGTTTTCAACTTATTAAAGGATAAAATGGGTGAAGAAAAAGCTAAAGAAGTTGCTAAGGTTTTAACTGAAGGTAGGTGGACCCACGATTATCCTATAACCGTTGAAGTTGCTAAGGAATTGGGGTTGAATGTATCAACAGAAGTGCCTCCAGAAGTTTACCATTTAATGGAGTTATATCCGCAACCATTCATGCAGAGGCATCCCGGTGTAGAATTTGTTCCTACACCAAAAAGGCAGGAAGCGTTAAATTTTAAGTTTTAAATTAAATTATTTTTTAAATTTACTTGAATAAATAGGGCCAATCTTTGGATTCTATAAGACTGTCAATGTCCATTGACAGCATTTTTTCAAGTTTTTCAAACACATGCTCAATCTTTGATTTCTTTACAGGTTTTATGTAAAAAATGTTTACAACACCGAGAAGTTCTCCTTTTTTAATTTCACCGTCAAATATTGGCAAAAACAAAACTTGATCTGCATATCTAACTTTCTCCACGTATTTCGGCTCTCCAGAGTGTAGGAGTTCAATAACTGCCCCTAAAGCATGCCTCATCCTTGCAAGCATCAAACCAATTGAATTTGGAGGAAATTCAACTTTATTTATTTTTATAATAATTGGAGATTTAGCTTTAATTTTTACATCTTCAGCAGAAATTAAGGCTCTCCACTCTCCAATGCCAACAATCTTGTAAGCATATTCATCCATTTTCCTGTGGATTCTACCTATCTCTCCACCAACCTCATCTTTCCAATAGACAATATCAAACTCCACATACCCCATAATTGCATTTCCACATTTTAGAATAAATATCTAATTGCGAAATCTTCTTAAATTTAGTCTAATATATCTACAACCTCTAATTTTGTCTTAGAATTTACTATACTCTTTATCTGTTTCGTAAATAATAATAGTTTTTATACTTTGTAACTTTTTTAAAGTTGTTGCGAAAAAAGAATATACTCGACTAAAAAGTAGTTACTTTGAATAAATTTGATAAAATTTTTGGCAATCAAAGATTTTTTCAACCCTGGAGGTAGCTGAATTACTATGGAAATTGAGGAAGCTGCAAAAAAGATAAAAAATATGGAAGTGAGGGGAGCTGCAAACATCGCTAAATTTGCTGCATTAGCTTTAAAAGAATTTGCATTAAAGGTTGAATCTAATTTTGATGAAAAGATGAAAAAAGCAGCTTTAATTTTATTAAACACAAGACCCACAGCAGTCAGCTTGTTTAATGCGATTAACTATATCATGAGCTACAAGGGTGAGACTGATGAAAAAAGGAGAGAGGATGCAATTAAAAGGGCTGAGGAATTCATTGAATGGGTTGATACCGCAAGAGAAAAAATAGGCGAGATTGGGGCTAAGAGAATTAGAGACAATTCAACAGTTTTGACTCATTGCAACTCTTCCGCAGCGCTTTCAATTATAAAAACAGCTTACAAACAAGGTAAAAAAATAGAAGTTTTCGCAACCGAATCGAGACCGAGGATGCAGGGTCATTTGACAGTTAAAGAGCTTAGCGAGGAAGGAATCCCAACAACGTTAATTGTTGATTCAGCAGTGAGGCATTTCATAAACGAGATGGATTATGTAGTTGTTGGAGCAGACACAATAACCGTTAATGGAGCGTTAATAAACAAAATTGGAACTTCCCAAATTGCATTAGCGGCTAAGGAGGCGAGAATTCCGTTTATGGTTGCTGCAGAAACATATAAATTCAGTCCAAAAACGCTTTTTGGAGAATTAGTTGTGATTGAGGAAAGAGATCCATCAGAGGTAGCTCCAGAAGAAATATTGAAGTTGCCGATAAAGGTTAGAAATCCTGCATTTGATGTCACACCGAGAGATTACATTGATTTAATCATCACAGAAATTGGTGCAATTCCTCCAGAGATGGCATACCTGATTATCAAAGAGAGATTAGGCTATGCAATATTTGATATGGAAGAATTAAAGCTATCTGCAAAGCATTTTGATTAATCTTCTATGCTTTTCTTTAACATCTTTTGTCTTTCCTTTGCGGTGTAACCAGTTAATTCCTCAAGGAATTTGTTGTAAGTCTTAAGCGTTTTTACGGCTAATTCTTCATCAACCTTCGGATTTGTTTTTGATTCTGCAAGTAAAATCTTGTTCTCAATTTTAAGCTTTAACTCTTCGATAGCACCATATTTAACGATGTAAAACTCGTCTTTAACTTCATAGTTACCAAAGTATTTCTCAATCAACTTTTCTAACCTCTCATTTGTGGGTTTAAATCCCCTTTTGAACTTATACTCACGCATGAGTTGTGAAAAGCCAATCAATTAATAGTCTTTTTGATTTGAACAATAAAGATATAACAACGCTTAACAATTCAAATTGATGCTAAGGGAAGGGTTGAATGCTAATGAAATAAGGATGGAGATTAAGAAGATCAATCCTGAGTTTTATAATAGATATTCAAAAATTGACGATTCTGATGAATTTTACATTCACATGGTTAAGCCGATAAGAAGTAGTTTTAGAGTTAACACTTTAAAAATAGATGTTGAAAGTGTCATTGAAAATCTTAGCAATTATGAAATACAGGCAATACCTTGGTGTAAAGAAGGTTTTTTTGTAAATGCAAATTTAGGCAGCACAATTGAGCATCAATTGGGTTTGATATTCATTCAGGAGGCATCCTCAATGATACCGGCTGTTGTCATGGATTTAGAGCCGAAAATGTTAACGTTGGACGTTGCAGCATCTCCTGGAGCTAAAACAACGCAAATCGCGCAATATATGGAAAACGAAGGATGTATTGTTGCAAATGACGTTAAATTCAGCAGAATTAACATTTTAATTTCAAATTTACAGAGGTGCGGTGTTTTAATAGCTAAGGTGACGATGAAAGATGGTAGGTTTTTCAAAAGGTATAAAGATACATTTGATGCAGTATTGCTGGACGCTCCATGCAGTAATGTTGGAATGATTAGGAAAAACTACAAGTATTTGAAATTGTGGAGATATAAAGATGTTATAGGAATTTCAAAGCTGCAAAAAGGCCTGATTTTAGCTGCCTACACCGCTTTAAAGCCGGGAGGTGTTTTGGTATACTCTACATGTACACTCGATCCATTGGAAAATGAAGAAGTTGTAGATTACCTTATATCCAACACAGATGCTGAGATTGAGAAAATAAATTTGAAGATCAAAAGCCACAAACCAATTTTAGAGTTTAATGGTAAAGAATATAGCAGTGAAGTCAGAAAGTGTTTGAGAATTCATCCACAAGACAACGATACTGAGGGATTTTTTGTTGCTAAAATAGTAAAGAGGTGATTTGTTTGGATATTAAGAAGATTGTCTTAGAAATGCTTAAAGAACAGTTTGGTGCTGATTTAAGTGAGACTGATATAGAATTTAAATTAATGGGTAAAAATAGAATCTATGCATACAAACCTTGCGAAATAGGCATTCAAGAAAAGCATTCTGGAATTTACTTTGGCACGATGGAAAAAGATGGAATAAGGTTGTCCATAGAAGGTAGCTACATCGTTGGAAAAGTAGCTAAAAAATGCGTTTTGGAGATAGAAAAAGACAAGGTTATAGACTGGATGAAAGGAAATAACATCGATGGCAAGATTAAAGGTTACGTGATTTTAAAGTGGAAAAATTACTTTTTAGGATGTGGAAAAGGGAATGGAAAAATTATTAGAAATTATATCCCAAAAAGCAGAAGAATCAATGATGACCTAAAGAAAGAAAAAGCGTAGAAAGTGCCGACAACTTCCGCGCTTCCCGTGCCCTCTCGGAACACAGTACAACGCGGAACGGAACAGGGCTTAACTTCCGGGTTCGGAATGAGTCCGGGTGTTTCCCCTGCTCCTATGGTCGTCGGCAAAGTATTTTATTTGGAGGATATTTAAGGATTGTGGTTAAACTTGGCAAATTGAAATGTTAAGACTTAAATTTTTCTGCGACGGGGTTTCTTATCGCTCAGTAGCATACCTCCAAATGTTGGGTCAATCCTTGGCAATCCATAAATTGTGGCAACACTCATTTCTGCAACAAATAAAGCAGGGTATACTTCTGAAGTGTGTTCAACAACAGCTTTTTCTGCTTTCTCAGCCCACATATACTTCTCCCTTAAGACTCACTTTTCCAGTTTTTCTTGCAACAATGTTACAAATCGACGCATCATGACCGGTAGCGTCGATAACCGCTTTGCACGCAATAGTAATAGGGTCAACGTGCAAGCCGGACATTTTAACGGCTGTCCAGTTTATAACAAGACCCGTCAATTCTATCATCCCTTATCATTACATCTTCAACGTTTATCAAATTAAATATTGATACTCCAGCTTTAACTGCATTGTAAATCAAGCCCGAGGCGGATTCTATTGCATCAACAACGTAATAGTTATTATCGTAGCATTCATAATCAATTTTTAAATCGTTCAATACATCAACAGCCTCATTTTGCACAACGACTTTATTGAACATCATACCTTCTCTCCTAAATTTCACCTCCAAAACTTAGTTTTTTTTTCTCGGAAAGTGAAGCTTTAAAGCATCTTTGGCTAAATAATATGCTGCAACTAACCAGAAAGGTCCACTGTCAACTATGCAAACGTCGCATAATGTTTTTTTAAGAAATTTTTCTGCATATTTTTTCAATTATTAATCCTGTTATTGTCGTTTCTTCAGTCATGTTGTTAAATACGTGTTTGAAAAAAGTTTAAGAAAAACAATTAAAAAGTGAGTATAGCCTTAGTTCATGGAAGATTTGATAAGTGAACTAGAGAAGGATATTGAAAAGATTAGAGAATTAAAACCAATGGTACATCACATAACGAATTACGTGGCGATGAACGATTCAGCAAACGCTACGATAGCAATTGGCGCCTCACCAATAATGAGTTTTGCTCATGGCGAAATTGAAGATTTGGTTTCAATCGCCTCCTCTTTACTCATCAACATAGGGACTTTGGATGAATACATAATCCAAGCTGCAATGCTGGCTTTAAATGTAGCGAAAAAAAATAGTGTTCCGATATTGCTTGATCCTGTCGGATCTGGAGCAACGAAATTGAGGACAAATGCTGCATTGGCAATTATTAACGAGGGTGTTGACGTTGTTAAGGGAAATCATGGTGAGATACTGAGTCTTTTAGGCAAGGAGGGCGTTGTTAAGGGAGTGGATTCTAAGGCTAAAATAGATGGTGAGGTTGTTAGAGATGTTGCGAAGAAAATAAATTCAATTGTCGTTGCTACTGGCAAAGAAGATTTTATTACAGATGGTGAGAGAGTATACGTAATGTACAACGGAACGGACATGCTTGGAAAGATTACTGCGAGTGGTTGCATGCTTGGTAGTGTTATTGCAAGCTTTATGGCAATTCAGGGAAATTACTTAGTTGCCGCAATAGAGGGATTAGCGTGCTACAACATTGCAGGAGAGTTGGCTGCTGAAAAAAGTGAGGGTAGTGGAACGTTCAAGCAGAAACTTATCGATGAGCTTTTTAATATCGATGCGAAAAAAGTTTTTGACAGATTAAAGCTGAAAAGATTGTTATGAGGGCAAGAAATCTTAGGGATTATTTGGACGTTTACTTCATAACTGACAGCAGATTTGGTTATACGCATGAGGAGATTGCAGAAATTGTGTTAAAGGCAGGAATTAGAGTTATACAGTTTAGGGAGAAGATGATGAGTACAAAAAAGATGTATGAAATTGGAAAAAAGCTTAGAAAACTGACAACAGATTACGATGCTTTGCTTTTTGTCAACGATAGAATAGACGTTGCCTTAGCAGTTGATGCTGATGGTATTCATATTGGACAAGATGACATGCCGGCATTTGTTGCAAGGGAAATCTTTCCTGGATATATTGGTGTTTCTGCAAAAAGTGTTGAGGAGGCAAAGAAGGATGAAAAATATGCAGATTACTTAGGCGTTGGTCCGGTTTTTCCCACAAAAACTAAAGAAGATGCTGGAAAAGCAATTGGTATTGAAACGCTTAAGGAGATTGTCAATCAGGTCAGCGTTCCAGTTGTTGCAATTGGCTCAGTTAATAAGGACAACGCATTAAATGTTTTAAAAGCTGGAGTAGATGGTATAGCAGTAATTTCAGCAATAGCTGCAGCAGAAAATCCCTATAATGCTGCAAAAGAGCTTTTAGAGATTGTTAGAAAATTTAAAAAAAATAAATATTAATTTTTTATTAAATTTAATTTCTGATATAGTTGCGAAAATAGAGATCGCCAAAGTAGTTTTGGAAGAATGAAAGGCATGAGGAACTAACAAAAAAACTTGAGGCACAAATGAGAAAGAAAGTAAAATATTAAAAGAAATATTAAAAGTAGAGGTATTTATTAACTTATGAGAAAATCGTTTGTTTTAGCTATTGTGTCATTTGCAATTATTCTAGCCGTTTTAGTTTATTTAAATTATAAAATTAGAAGAGAGCACGATAACAGCGCGATCCACACAATTTTTTACTTTTTCAGTGGAGTAAGAATTGTTATATCATCTTTGATTGATATATGTGGAAGTAATAATATTGCTTTTTTCGATTAGCTTTGTAGCACATAGAAGGGAGCGAGTTATAGAATCTGAAAATTACTTTCTTGGATACAGATATTTATTTGAAAACCCCCTGGTGGCTATCTGTGGAATCCTATAAAGCTCCAGAGGTGTAAAAAGACTAAATGTACAAATACTTGATAAATACAAGTGTCTCAAGGAGAAAGTACTGTTAACCCTTAAATTTTTTGTGGTAATTCACAAAAATTGGATAGAGTTCTTATTTTCATAGAAATTAAATTTAAGCTCTCAAAAGACCAAAAATATTATGGCAAAAAGCATGATTGATTTGCTAACATCTTTAAAAAATTCAGACAAACAATTAGTTTATGACTGGCCAGTCAATAAAAAAATTCTCAATGCTGCTTTAAAAACTTTACATAACTAAACCGCCTCACGAAGCTAGCGTTGAGGAAATAGATAAAGAAGCTCGGGTTTCAAAAAGTCTAATTTTTTATCACTTCGGAAACAAGCAGAACCCCATCAAGGCAACGGTTTCTTACGCTTGTAAGAAGATTATGGAAGAATTCAAGCCTGAAAGTGTTGAAGAATTAATTGATTAGCTGTTGAGAAGGGTGAAACTGTAGTTTCAATACTATTGATAGCATCTAAATTTCAAAATCTTTACAACATCTACAATGCGAAGGGGAGAAGCTGGTAGCTATGAAAAACTTGTTTTTGGTGAGTGGTGAGAAGGTTACGCTTTACACAGAATTCGGAAAAGTTAAGGGGAGAGTTGAGGGAGTTGAGGCAATACCACTGATGCCAATTACCATCACGAGCCTTGATTACTTCAGACAAATAACGGGAGTTGATGGATACAACACAATCGTTGTAGATGCTGACAACAGCAAAATTGACGAGATAGCAGAAAAAATTAGGGGTATTGAGATGTAAGAAAAGTAAGTACGATTAAAGAGGCAAAGGAGGAAATTATGGAGCTAATGGGATTTTTCTACGCCTTTATCACCTTTTCTTTACTCTTTGGGGCATCTCTTGGCTTTGCGACAATTTTCAACACTGCAAGCATAAGTGTAGTTGAAAGAAGCAGAGAGCTTGCCACACTAAGGATGATCGGATACACCAACGGAGAGGTATAGCATCATCCCTGATTCTCGAAAACTTCGTTCTCGGAATTGTGTGTATTGCTGTAGGTATCCCCTTGCTTACGTCTCTGCTTACCTCTTTTACTCATCCTTTGAGGGTGAGCTTTACCTTCCAATGGTAGTATATCCCAGAAGTTTTGCGATTACACTCATCGCCGTTTTTGCAGTAATCATGCTCGCTTTTCCTTTATCCCTCAGACATGTTTCAAAGATGGACATAGCAAAGGTGACAAAGAGGTTGTGAGTTGACATTAAAATAAAAAATTAGTGCGGGGGGAGGGATTTGAACCCTCGGACCCCTACGGGACCAGACCCTCAATCTCACAGGTTCTTTTCCAAAATAAAGCAATATAATAGCTTTATTTTAACATACGAAGCCTATAAAGAGAATTTTGAAAAATGGATAAAAAATCGAGTTTGCGAAAAACATGCACAGAATATATTATCTTACTTAAACCGATTCTGCGATGAAATCAGAGACATAGGAGATGTTATAAGGATTGTTGACTCCTCAACAAGCAGGAAAAACATGGTAATAGCTCTTCGAAACTTTATCAATTTTCTCGAAGAGATTGGTACAATCGACCCTGAATTTGCAAATAAGCTTAGAAAGCCCTTGAAAGTTGTCAGAAGCAACGTAGATGCATTTATTCCTTCAGATAAGAATGTAATTAACGCTTATAAAAAATTTGACAAGGAGAAATACAGAATTGTTTTCAAGGTTTTGCTATACTCAGGCATAAGGATAACCGAAACGATGCAATTCATCAACGGATTCGATAGAAGTAGATTGATGATCAATGGTAAGGTTGCTAAATACCCCTTGTTTGCCGATAGACAATCTAAAAATGCTTATTTTGTCTATCTACCTGCGAAATTCGCTAAGGAGCTTAAAAAAACTAAAGTTACATTAAGTGGATGTAAAAATTACTTCTCGAGGAGAAAGTTACCTCCAAAATACCTGCGGAAGTGGCAATATAATTTTCTAATTTTGAATGGTGTTCCAGAATCGGTTGCAGACTTCATACAAGGTAGAGCATCCATAACAGTTGGTTCTATGCACTACTTAGCCAAAGTTAAACAAGCTGATGAATTTTATGCTAAAATTGTTGATAAATTTCCAATTTGATTAAGGTTCACGCTCATCCCCGGATGGGATGATTGAAAAAGAGGAGGTTGAGAACA
Source organism: Archaeoglobaceae archaeon (assembly GCA_021163065.1). Taxonomy (GTDB): domain Archaea; phylum Halobacteriota; class Archaeoglobi; order Archaeoglobales; family Archaeoglobaceae; genus B5-G16. The sequence goes on from JAGGXN010000135.1 coordinate 15,826, forward strand.
TGTCGGCGGAGGTAGTTA
>JAGGXN010000165.1 GCA_021163065.1 Archaeoglobaceae archaeon
AGAACAAAGCAAGGGCTATGTAAAAGCTGTTAGCCTTTAATATAACCCTCCAAGTAATCTGAGTTTCAGTAAATTTGAAGATTATGAATATGGCCAATAAACTTATCGTTACTCCTACCAGTGCTGTTTTTAGACTACTCTTTCTATTTGTCCCCATTCAACCCCCCGCTTTTTTATAAAGCTTACCAACGCCATTATTGCCGCAGATTGCAGAATTAATACGTGTATTAGCAAACCAAAAACAACGATCAACTTTTTAACCTTTCGAAGTTTGTATAAAAGGAGTGGCGGGGCTAGAAGTAAAAAAGGGGCTGTTATTATTATTGCATAAGTTAATGTTAAGGCTGAAAACCATGAAATTGCAAACTTAAAATTGGACTTTTTAACAGCCTTCCAATACTTCCACAATTGTAATCCACCATAATACCACCTTTTTCTTTGATTGTATAAATCTCTCCACTTTATTGGGGCCTGCTCGAATATCTTTGTATTTTCAACCAAAATCGCCTTGTAACCCATTGAATGCATACGTGTTGCAAAGTCCGCATCCTCCGTAACAGCATTTTCATTCAGTCTGTATTTCCTTAGAAGTTTGGCTTTTAAAACACCTATAAGACCATTAAATTGCTTAAAAGCAGATTTTTTTAGCAGAAAATTGATAAGATAGTACTCAACCTCAATAGTTTCGGAAACTAAGTTTATCGGGTTGGAAATGTAGCGTTTTGAAGATGCTATGTATGCTTTGTCTTCTTTCTCCAAAGCTTCGATACATTTGATCACAAAATCTCTCTCTGGCTTAGAATCCACATCAAATATTGCTATGTATTCAACGGATTCATCCAACAAATTTAGAGCATCGTTTATGGCCCCACCTCTCCTTCCTCTTGTAGTGTTTCTCTCCAAAACAACTACACCTTCTTTCCGCAATACTTCCGCTCTTGGATCGTTATTACTTTTTTTATCAACAACGTATATTAGCTTATAATCGAAACCATTCCAGTCCAAAGATTTTAAATGTTTAACAGATTCAAGGATAATTTCAATTGGCTCAAACTGTGAAACGGGAATTATAGCCACAACTTTCATTGTAGTAGCTTTTGTATAATCTTTGCAGTTTCAGCAGGCTTAGCTTTCCCCCTAGTCTTTTTCATCACCTGCCCAACTAAGAAGTTTAAAGCTTGCTTTTTACCGTTCTTGTAATCTTCAACAGCCTTTGGATTTTCCTCTATTACTTCTTTACAAATTTTTTCGATTTCATCCTTAACGATGGCAAACAAGCCTTTATTTTTTATTATCTCATCAACTTTACCCCCTTCATCGAGTTTTGTTCTTATAACTTCTACAACTCCCTTTTCAGTAATCTTCTCATGCTGCAAGTGGTTAAGTAGTTCGGCAAACTCTTCTGGTTTAAACTTCTCATAAGCAATCTTGAAATCCCAGTCTCTATAATTTAGCTCACCCCTCAAAACGTCAACAACCCAGCTTGCAGCTAGTTTAGGACTTACAAGCTTTGCTACTTCCTCAAAATAATTTGCCATGTTTATGTCTAAAACCAAAACTTTGGCAAAGTTATCGCCGATTTTATACTGCTTAATTAAGCGCTCCCTCTTCTCTTCAGGCATCTCAGGTATCGTATTTTTAACCTCGTTAATTAGTTCTTCAGTATAGATTGGCACTAAATCCGGTTCAGGGAAGTATCGATAGTCTTGCTCCTCCTCTTTACTCCTTAAGGAGACCGTTATGTTGTTAACCTCATCAAAATGCCTTGTTTCTCTAACAACCTTTCTTCCACGCCTTAGTAAGTTTCTTTGTCTCGTAATTTCGTAAGTTAAAGCCTTCTCAACTCCCTTAAATGAGGAAATATTCTTTATCTCAACTCTACCTCCACCTTTCAAGGATACATTTGCATCAATCCTCATAGCTCCTTCCAAATTTCCATCGAATACATCTAAATATTCAAGAATTATTCTCAATTTGTTTAAAAACAATCTTGCCTCCTTTGGAGAGTTCATCACAGGTTCAGTAACAATTTCAAGCAGCGGAACACCACTTCTGTTGTAATCTATCAAAGAGTATTTTGCAGTGGTTATAGAACCTTTGTAACTCAACTTTCCAGGATCTTCCTCCATATGAATTCTCTTTAGTTGAATCTTCTTCTCTCCACTTTCAGTTTCAATTGTAACGTAACCTCCCCATGCTAAAGGTCTGTCATACTGGCTGATCTGAAAACCCTTTGGCAAGTCCGGATAGAAATAATTTTTTCTGTCAAAAACTGTAAAACTTTGCACTTCAGCATTCAAAGCCAAAGCAACCTTTATTGCCGCTTTAACCGCCTCTTTATTTATTACTGGCATTGCTCCCGGCATTCCAAGGCACACTGGGCAGACATGAGTATTGGGCTCACTCTGATGATAACTAATTGGGCATGGGCAAAATAACTTTGTATTTAGCTTGTTAAGCTGAACATGAACTTCCAAACCTATAACTACATCAGATTCCATGGTTTGAGTATGCAGACAGATTAAAAAAGTTGCTAATGCTACGCCTTAAAACCATAATACTTAAATTCATATCTCGGCTAACTAACTTTGGGCCGCCGTGGCTTAGCTGGCAGAGCGGGTGATTCGTAATCACCAGGTCGCGGGTTCAAATCCCGCCGGCGGCTTACTTTCTGAAATCTAAATCCATATACATCTTTTTTCACAAAGCTTCGTTAAAACCAATATAATTTGAAAATACTTTAATTTACACAATTAGTCCATAATATTTACAAAGTAAGCAAAATCTAAAAATATTAAAATAAAATTTTTTAAATTATCGTCTAAAAGTATTTAAGAACTTGCTTTTTCATTCATAATATTTTTCTGGTAGTAATGCTGCCATAACTTTACTTGAAAATAAATTAAAACTAATTCCACAAGATCTAATTCTGAGGTACATAAGCATAAATCACGACTGATTTGAGTTGTTAAACCCATTTTTCTGCTCACAACCGGAAATCTAATAATTAGTGGCAATAAAAGTCATCCCTCATTTGGATAAATTTAAAAACTGGTTAATCAGCTCTAAGTTTATAAAACCGCTTTAATAGCCTCTATATTTGCATCAACCTCGATGGGACTTCCACAAACTTTTATCAC
>JAGGXN010000227.1 GCA_021163065.1 Archaeoglobaceae archaeon
CTCATCCAAACCAATAACATATCAGTACAACGGCAAAACCTTCACCAGTTATTTGGGCAACTACTGGAGCGATTATAAAGGCTTTGATAGCAATAACGATGGAATCGGAGACGAGCCCTACGTGATAGACGAAAATAACAAGGATTACTATCCGTTGACAACGTATTTCTAGAACTTGTTAGCTAAGTAAATACTATTTTATTGTTTTTGTTTATTTTTAGTGTTACATTGGCTCTCTTCTTATTACTGAGTGTATTGAATAAGTTATTTGGTCTATCTTAGAAAGTAAGCCGCCGGCGGGCATTAGAATTAAATTCTAAATCCATAAATTATTTAAAGGTCAAGGTAAACATTACACATGGACATATACAACTTCAGTAGACAGCTGGAAAGAGAATTCGATTTACTCAAAAAAAGCAAGATTCCAGAAAGAAACAAGGAATTAATCTGTAATTTTCAGCGTGATTTAATTGTTGAGGGCGTGAAAGCAGCGAGAATTGTTCGTTACATGAAGACCCTCCGCATTGTTTCAGAGAGGTGGAAGCCAAAGGCATTTGATGAATGGACAGTTGATGATCTAAAGGATGTTTTAGTTGCCATCGAAAGTGGAGATAGGAAATACACAACTGAAACTATTAAGGAATTCCGTAAAGGTTTACGCAAGTTTTTCAAATGGTTGAAAGGCGAGAATTGGGAGGGTTTGAAGATTTTGAAGGGAGATAAGAAAGAATACAGACTTCCCGATGTTCTTACTGAAGATGAAGTAAAAGCAATGATTGAAGCTGCTGATAATCTGAGAGATAAAACCATTATTGCTGTCATTTACGAAGCTGGTTTAAGAATTGGTGAGCTTGCAAATTTGCAGATAAAGGACATAATCTGGAACGAGATGGGGGCAAAGATCAAGGTTCATGGTAAGACTGGTGAAAGGCAACTACTCATTATTATGGCCGCTCCATACCTCAAAAAATGGCTTGAAGTGCATCCTGAAGCAGACAATCCAAACGCTTACGTGTTTGTTAGTGTTGGGACAAGAAACCATGGCAAACCCATGACTTACCATGCGTTTAACAAGGTAATTAGCCAAGCTGCCAAAAAAGCTGGAATTAAGAAGAGAGTTAACCCACACATACTAAGGCACTCAAGAGCCACGTTTTTGGCGAATTATCTTACCGAAGCTCAAATGAACGTATTCTTCGGCTGGACACAGGGATCGGATATGCCAAGGATTTATGTGCATTTGTCAGGAAGAGATGTTGACGATGCAATAGCAAAGGTTTATGGCATGGAAGTTGAGGAGGAAAAGAAAGAGACGAAGTTAAAGCCCAAGTTATGTCCAAGATGCAATGAGATTAACACACCAACATCCAGATTTTGTCAGAAATGCGGCCTTATACTTGATGAGAGAGAAAGATTGCAAATTCAGTTTGAGGAGGGTAAGATTATACCTGAATTAATGGCTAAAATACTTGAAAACCCAGTGTTGGTAGATAAGCTCAAGATAGCTTTATCGTTTGCTAAGGTTTTGGAGAACAATCCACAGGCTTTGGAGAAGTTAGGTGAGTTGTTAGGGAGTATGGTTAATGATTAAAGTTTTAAGATTGTGGGAACAGGATAAACTACAATATTATTGTGGCAGTCTATGACTCCAGCGGGCAGATAACCTACAACAGCATTGTAAGCGAGATACAACAAATCTAATAAGACAGCAAATGACGGGAACTGCTTATAACGATAACTTCTTTGAGGGTGAAGAACAGATCGTAATGAATGATGGTGTACTCAACCAAGCTGGAACTTAATGAGATTGCAATTTACTGCAAAACCTACGATGACTTTGCTGTACAAGGAAGCCAGTAAAATGATCTCTTAAATAATTTTATTTAACTTATTTTTAATTTTCTGAAATCAAGAGATAAGTACTTCAATGCTACTTCAACTTTTTGAGGTTCAAAAAACTATTTTTGGTTACTATAAGGCCCATTTTAGAACAATAATCAATACTAGAACGTTGATGTACCTCTTTCAGCAAATTCTTCGAATGATGAATTCGTATAATGGACTTTTCTTTCTTCTCACTCTTTTGTTGGCGAGTTTTGTTTGGATGGTTATTTATTATATAAATTTCTGATGTTCTTCCTCTAAATTTTTCAGCTCTTTGAACAGATATTAGCAGATATTTAATATGCATATCGGCATCAGGAAACGAATATCCACATATACAATCTATTAGCTTCTCTTAAGATTTTATCAGCTTTCAGAAAGATTTCTTGGATGAATGGGTTTGTCATTTCCTTATAGAATGCTAGGAGGGATAACCACCGGCCTCATCGGTGTATTACATATTTGACAACTTTTTTGACTGGTAAAATGCCTCAACTGCTCCCTTCCTTTTTGGTATAGGCTCCATTTGGTTACAAGTTGGACAGTATAACCAATTTAGTGAACCATGTATTTTTAAAAGAAGAGCTGATTTATTTTTGTCAGATCTTTTCCAATCATTAGCCCTGTTGAAGTTGATAAATTCAATTCCGTAATCAAGGTGGAAATCAGGATATAGCCCTGTCAGAACGTTATCGATTATTATTGTCATAATTCAAACTGATAAAAGCCGTTTACTTCAGTTTTTCTCCTTCTTTTAGTCTCTTTACAAGCTTTTTGTAGTGAACTATCTTTTCTTTTAATTTTTCATCGAGTACCTTAGCTACCAGAAAGATTATGGCATTTCTAACGTTATTAGTATCTTTCCTAGTATATCCTTAAAGCTTTCTCCACGGGGGTATGCTAAATCAAGAACACCTAAACATTCTTCAAAAGTTGGAAATTCTACGTTCTGGTTTTGGTAAATTATTGATATCTATTTCCTCGGAAATCCTTGAAGAAGTTAATAATTACCTGTTCTTGTTCTTCTGATAGCGTCCATATTTTTCTCCTTTAGTACTTGTCGATAATAATTAAAGAATTCTTAAACAGTTTATTTTGCAATGGTGCTCCCTCGCTTTTAGATGCTCCTGCACCGAGTATTATTACATCTTTGATACGGTTCATCAAATTCCATGCGGTTTAGTATATCTTAGTCTCTTTTTAATTTTTATTTCAACATCTTCGAATACATTGGACTTATATCCCTTTAAAGTAGTACTCTAGTCTGTCTTCTATCAGCTCTTTAAAAATTTTCTCTTTTTACTAAAACGATCACTGAGTCTACCCTATTGCAATAATGAATTGCAATAGTGCTATATCTTTTTACTATGTAAAATTAAGTTCTATATACTTATTTAGAATATTATCGAAATTCTTTAAAAGACCAAATATTCCAGTCAATTTTGAATGTTAATCGACTTTAATGACAAAAGACAAATCGGAAAGACAAAAGAGAGCATTTCAGTGATAGGTCTTGGTACTTGGGCTGTTCGTGATTATAAAAAAGCTTTAAGAACATTTGTTTACGCTTTAACACATGGTATAGATAATATAGACACTGCAGAGATGTACGGCAATGGTGAAACAGAAAAGTTCGTAGGGGAAGTTGTTAAAGAGGTTGGAAGAGATAACATTTTTATAACAACAAAGATGCTTCCAGATCACTTAACTTCAAAAGATAATGTCCTAACAGCTGCAAAGATGAATTTAAGACGGTTAAACATTGACTGTGTTGATCTTTTCTTAATACATTGGCCAAATAGGTCAATTCCAATTGAAGTCCAAGTTAAGAACTTTGAAATTGTGTATTTGGAGGGTTGCGCGAGGTATATTGGAGTGAGTAACTTCAGCGTCAAAGAACTTGAGATGGCTTTATTTTCAACCAAAAAAGCCGAAATTGTTGTAAACCAAGTCCATTATAGTGTTCTCAATAAGCAAATCGAAAGAGACTTGTTGCCTTACTGTATAGAGCAAGAAATAACGATACAAGCTTACAGTCCACTTGAAAGGGGAAAGGTTAAAAATAATTCTTTACTAGAGAGAATTGGAAAAAAATATGGAAAAAGTCCAGTACAAGTAGCTTTAAACTACTTAATTTCTCACCCGAGAGTTATAGCAATACCTAAAACTGAAGAATTAAACCATCTCACTGAAATAATGGGTAGCATGGGTTGGAGACTCAAATTGGAGGACATCAAGTTGTTGGGGGGAGTATGATTGGTAAATAGTGAGTTCTTCATCGAAAGTGTAGAGTTTTACTTTATTCACTCCTTTGTAATTCCTAAGATCGATCTCAACGAAGATAACATAAAGGATCTAGTGAAAGAAGATATTGCTGAGGCTTTACTGTTTAGAAAAGAAAAAGATGGGGATCTTGTAACATATTACATTTATCAAAGAGATCAGAATATTATAGATGAGAAGATTGAAGGGTTTGAGACAGTTGTGGAAAAGAATAAAGCAGAAATGGAGCAAATAAGTGATATTAGAGAGATAGACATCCTTGACAAATTCTTTATGAGTAAAAATTTTCTCGTAAAGGGAAAACATGCAAAGGTCAGATGTAAACCTATAAAGATTGAAAATATAGAAATTATAAGATTTAGAGAGAATTATGAATATAAACCTTTATCATTTTTAAAAAGTAATGAAATTATTCCTTATGTGTTTCTATATCCATATTTCGGTTTTGCTCTGGTTTTAATGAGAATAAAACTAAATAATTGCTCAGTGGATGATTTAATAAATGTATCTCATCTTCTTTATAGAGATAATTTACTTCTTCAAATTAATTATGAACAAAAACACATTTCAGAAATTTCAGGGGTAACCCTTAAAAAAGTTTTAAGTAAAATATTAGAAAACACACGAAAGTTAAACAAATTTAAATCATTTAGATTCTCTCGTGTACTCGACTCATCGAATATCGATTTTGGTAGTATCGCTCTTAAACTTATTTGGATAAGACGGTGCAAAAAGCGAGAGAAAGTAGATGGAAAAGTAAAGGATTTTAAAAGTGTCGAAGAAATTTACAAATACTTTCCTAAAGAACTTTACGGACTGGCCACTTCTGATGAAGACTGGAGGGGCATTCCAACGAACACCGCAAAAGATAGACTTAATGCTATTGTAGTTATTGAGAGAGAAGAATTCATGATGATACTCCACAGTAGTGGAATTGTTCACATAACACTACATGATCCTCGTAAAAGTGCTAGAAATATTATCCATAGATATACCGGAACAATTGTTGGAGATTGGCTTGATTTGCCGATATTGCCCCACCTTCCATTGATAGAAGCATCATGTCTTGGACTAACGATATTGAAAGATATAGTGGCTAAAGTAGAGGAAATTTCAAGACTTCATGGACTTTCACTATTTCAGTATTTAAAAATGTTCAAAAAAATTAGAAGTTATTGGATTGAATTTCTCAACTTGCTACAAGCCTATAGAGAATTGCTGGAGATTCCCATTGTCAAAACGGAGCAGTTTAGCAAGTTTGCAATGTCAATAGGACTATCTAACAATGAAGAACTTGCGTACAGCAAGTTAGATAGATATGCACATCAAAGTTATCAAATTATAACAACCTATTTAATGCTAATGTTAACTTTCATTTTATTGCTACTGACAGCATTTATAATAATTTTACAACCAAATGTTCTGCAATGGGTAATGAGGAAATTCGGAATAATAATTGAATATCTACGGGAAGGAGGTGTTTTACCATTAGCCTAGCGATGATATTTCACAAAAATATTCTGAATTCATTTGGCGGTTTGGGAACATACTACTACGAATTGAAAACTCGTTTAAAATTTGATTCAATTTTTGTTCCAAGAGATATAATTAAAAGTTATGATGTCGTTCACGTTCACGACTGGTTCGGAATACCCTTAGCATTAGAGGGAAAAGCTAAGAAAAAAGTTAGAAAAATAGTTTATTCAATTCATCTCTCACCATACCCTGGATTTACTTATCAAACACTTAACATGGAGGAAAAAAAGCAGAAAAAATACGAATTTGAGGGAATATTATATTCTGACGCTGTAATCGTTGCAAGTGAATACATGAGAAGATGTATTCACAAATACTATGGCATCAGCAAGAATGATATCAGGGTAATTCCACTCGGAGTGGATTTGAAGTATTTTAAGCCGGAAAAGCCGAAGGAGTATTTATTACTAACTGTAGCAAGACTGACCGAACAAAAAGGGATTGAATATCTTCTTGAAGCCGTAAACATCTTGAAAGGTTGCAATTTTAAGCTTTGTATTGTTGGAAAAGGTGAGTTAAAGGAGCATCTAACGAACCTTGCTGAAGAGTTAGAAATTCCAGTTGAATTTAAAGATTCTCTGTCAAAAAGGGAACTAGCTAAGCTTTATAGATCATCGTATGTTTACGTGACTACATCGATCCATGAACCCTTTGGATTATCAGTACTTGAAGCAATGGCATCAGGTTTACCAATCGTTGGTTTTAATGTTTCTGCAATTCCTGAAATTGTCAGAAACAATGTTGACGGTGTCCTCGTTACCGCTGGAAATTACCGCAAATTAGCTAGAGCTATAGAAACTCTTCTAGAGAATCCAGAGCTTAGAAATGAAATGTCCACTAATGCTCGTAAAAGAACGTCAAACTATACTTGGGAGAGACACGTTTCAAAGCTATTGGAGGTGTATAAACATGTGTGAGGGTAATTTGTCGTTCTGTTGGCATATTCATCAGCCTTTTTTTGTTGACGATGAGGAAATAATGGATAAACTTAGAGAATCTTATTTAGTTTTACTAGAAACTCATGAAGAACATGAAGTTCCATTTGGATTATCAATTTCTGGCAATTTACTTTCCAAACTTAAACATCTCGTTCCTGAGTTTATTGATAAAATCAAGGAGCTTAAAAGAAGTGGAATTGTAGAAGTGCTTGGGACAACATATTATCACGCTGCAATACCGATAATACCACCTGAACACTTAAAACTACATATAAAGATGGATTTAGATATCAAAGAAAATACTTTAGATTGCAAGCCAGAAATCTACTTTCCAGCTGATTTTGCATGGGTTCCTTGGCTTGCTGACATACTGATTGATTTTGGAGTTAAAGGTACTGTCCTCGATTCAATTGGAATAGTCAAAACTTTAGCTATTCAGGAATGGAAGTGGATTAAAATTGGTAAAACTTACAAAATTGACTACAGCGAAGAAAGGATTGACGAACCAATTTACCAATTATACAACATCTACTCTCTTTCTGGAAAAAGTTTACTGGCTCTTATCAGAAATAATATGATTTCTACAGAGCTCACTAAAGGAAGAGATGGCATCTTATACATGCGTGATATGAATTCTTTAGATAAGGTTTGTAAGAGAATAGAAAAGTACATTAAAGATGGGGGCACTTTC